>JADLDX010000044.1 GCA_020846515.1 Pirellulaceae bacterium | reverse complement strand
TCTCGTTTAACAGTCAGCCGTAGGCGTACTCGTTCAACAGTCAGCCATAGGCGTACTTCGTTTAACAGTCATTGTACGCAGAGTACGCCTGCGGCTGACTGTTAAACGAAAACAGTAGCGGAGTACGCCTGCGAATGACTGTTAAACGGGACTAATCAACATACAAAAACTCATTCGAATTCAACAACATCTGACAGAGATTCACCAGTACCTGTCGCTCCGGCGTACTGTCTTTGGGCAAACCGCGCGCATCGCGTCTGAGTTCCGTCAACTGATCAATCGCAAACTCAAACGCAGCCTGCATTTCGCTGGCGCGTGGCGACCTGGCCAGTGCCAACTGCCATGCGTACTGAACCTGCCTTGCCAATTGCTCGCCGGTCAAACCTGGACCATGAAAGTCGGCTGTTGAGTCGGCACTCATGGCCGGTCCATCACCTGTCTTCCACTGCAACTTGACTGGCCACAAAAACGAATCGGAGGTCTCATGTGCGATGCACTCCACCAGAAAATCTAACGACTCGCCCAGTTCAACAGTCACATCTTTCAAGCTGGTTTCCACCTTATTGTTGTGAGCCGTCCAGGTACCCAGTAAACCAGCGCGTGATGAGACAAGCCGCCCGCGTGTGCCGTCACCATGGGGACTTTGATGTTCGAAGGTGCCTTGCACAGACAGTGTGCATGCCTGAGCAGCGGTCCAGCGACGGATAACGGCGTAACTCGCATTACCAGGATGACCACCTTGCGCATGTAAAAAGGCCCAGCCGGATGGACCACCGGGCAATTCGCCAGCGCCTTGCCAACGCGAACCATTCCACACAGGCAGGCTAGAAAAGCCGGTCACTTTTCCATTGGCCTCATCATAAGTGCCAGTTCCATAACTCCATGCACCTATCTTTGGCTGCGGTAACGCAGGCAAGGCGGCTACCGCATGCCCATCGCTCAACGTTGAAGGTTCGCTCTCCTTTGTGTCACGCAACACGCGATCGGCCAGATGACCAGCCTGCTCAATCGTAAACTCACCATTGAGCAGCATGAGCGATTGCGTAGCAACTGTGGAAACGGGTCGATATTCACAGTTGGTTTCCATGACCGGCGCATCAAAGGTTTGCAACATGGCCACCGGTTGAGTGCGCCGCTGTCGAATGTATAAACTGCGACGCGTCTGCGAGCCATCGACGATCACCTGACCGGCATCATCTTCTTTAATGGCCACCGGTGCGCCAAAGGGCTGACGATCCAGGCGATCCACCACCGCTAACATCCGATCGCGAATGATCTCCGCATCTAAACGCTGCAGGTTCTTGCGCCAGTAAAATCGATTGTCGGGATCGATCGCCTGACGCGCCGCATCACGCACGCTCGATTGACGCCAGGCAGTGGATTCCAGAATCAGTCGATGTAGTTTCTTGAGGCTCCAACCTTGCTGGACGAAGTCTGCGGCCAGCCAATCCAATAAAGCAGGATGAGTTGGTGTGCTGCCCAGTTTGCCGAACTCCGCCGGCGTAGCCACCAACCCTTGACCGAAGTGATGCATCCAGATGCGATTAACAATCACGCGCGGCAGCATCGGATTGTTGGGATTGGTCAACCAGCGCGCAAAGGCCAAGCGCCGACCTGTCGTCGGGATGGCTGGATCATCTTTAGGGAATTCAATGCGCTCGGACTCTGGGACCGCGATGGCCGGAGGAGCTGGTGTGACCTCTTGCTGCGGCTGCTGGTGCTCACCGCGATGAAACAGTCGGGCCAGCGGCGCTCGATCGCTCGGCTCGGTCAGTACGCGGACAAACTCCTCGACCGGTTTCTCCGCGCGCTTATCCGAAATCTGCTTATCTAACTTTTTCAGTTCCTCAGCCGCGTTAGGCAAGTACTGATAGAGCACACCGGGAGTGATATTGACACTCGGATGCTTGGCCAACAAAGCTTTCTGCTCGTTACTGCGATCTTTATCGGCGGTCATGTAGGCAGTCCGCAGCTGAGCACGCAGTGGTTCTTCGTACTTCTCGAGTTCCTTGGTCAGCGCTTGCTGCATGTACTCATCACGTTTTGTGTCGCGATCTTTGACCATCGCAGCCGCGGCCGCTTCGATCTCGGCCGCCCGCGCACGGTCCGCCGCCGTGTACAACGATACCAGGCGTTGTGCGGGCGGTTTCCACTGTTGCCAATCGAGCGCTGGTTCGAAGACGGAGCGAATGGCGTGATAGTCCAAGTGCGAGATCGGGTCATACCGATGGTCATGACACTGCGCGCAGTGCAAACTGGCTCCCATCAAAGATCCGCCGACGATCTTGAGCGTATCAGCGATGACCTTGTTGCGTGCATCCGGACTGTCATCACCACTACCCGTACCATCAGCGGCCGTTCGCAAAAATCCGGTGGCCGTCAACAATTCAATCTGTTCGTTCGTCCAATCGCCTTGGGCTGGGCCAGCCAATTCATCGCCCGCTAATTGCTCGGTCACAAAGCGATCCAGTGGTTTGTCGCCATTGAGTGCTCGCACAACGTAATCGCGATACTTCCAAGCCCAAGGTCGATCGGCATCAGCTACCGTGTAGCCATCGGAGTCTGCATAGCCGGCGACATCTAACCAGTGTCGCGCCCAGCGTTCACCGTAATGCGGTGACTCCAGTAAGTGATCCAGAAGCGCGGAGTACCAACGTTCCTCGGGTTCGTTCATCCACCTGGTTAGTTCAGCTTGGTCCGGTGGCAGACCGGTCAGGTCAAAGTAGGCGCGCAGGATAAGCGTACGTCGCGGCGCGTCCTCGGAAAACGTCAATCCCTCAGGCATCGCGGCTTGTAACCAAACATCGACGGGCGTGCGCAGACGCGCAGCGCTGGGCAGCGTGTCTTGCGCGGGCAGGTCTGGCTTGACCAATGGACGATACGCCCAGTACTGGCGATCTTCCTCGCTGATCGGCACACCGGGGCCAATCGATTCCGGTTCGGCTCGAACGGTTCGTGCACCGCTGATCAACCAGGCGCGAATGATGTCCACTTTTTCTGCAGGCACATGTGCTTCGCCCGGAGGCATGTCACCGCTGGCGACCATGCTCAATAGCAAACTGGCAGCCGGATCAACTCGCGACAAGGCGGGTCCCGAGTCTCCGCCTTTTTCAATGAACCGCACCAACCGCAGATCGAGATTGCCTTCCAATTTTTGACCGCCACCATGGCAATCGAAACAATACTCGCGAAAGATCGGCCGAATGTGCTGTTCATAAAACAGATCGTCGGCTGCATTACAATTCGCCTGGATTGCGCCAGCCAACCATAGGATGGATAATCCAGCCGATATTACGAAACGAGCCGAATGGACTATGTTCATAACGACGTTCATGCGCAGTTTTTTGTACAGGGAGGTAGGTTAAGGCAGGTAGGTGCGGGCGGGGTGCGGGGCGGGGCCAGCCACCGTGCCGGCTGGTTTATTATCATATCCAGCGCTCCGTTTGGCTAGAGCGGACCCAATTGGCATGGATGGTCGGATGATTTGCACGCGTGTCTCCGCAGAAGCGTCGACCTCCCTTGCCGTTTAACGCCGACTCGTTGACCAAAAGCGGCGATAGAGATCGCGGGGCACTAAGGTGCCGGAGTTGGCTTGCCAAACAGCTTCACTCTCGACCGACTGCTCGATCGGCGGCGGATAGCTCTGCATGCGCGCGTAGGGCAGGGGGAGCGACGATTGGCCTTCCAAGGTATTCAGATCAGCGTCCTTGTCCCATCCAACGCTATGCAATTCATAATCCCGCTGCCAATCAGCCGGCAGAGATGATTGCGGCAGTTCAAACCTCAAGATCATTTCATCGCCCGAGGCCATCACTACCAAACGATCGTCATCGCTGTGCATCTGAGGCAAGACGTCCCCATACCGCGTAAACAAACCTTCTAGGGGTGGCCACTTGGCGCTAGTACTCACTTGCGTGTAGTCATACCAATGCGGTTGGTCGCTGGCGCGAGGCAGCAACTGACCAAAGCCGCGATACCGCAACTCGGCTGACAACAGACGCAGCGGTTGGACACGCACTGGCGTCGGCGGTTCATCTGCCACTATGTATGCCTCATCCCAATACAATTGTTGGGTCGAAGCAATGCGCAGTCGCGTATCATCTCCCGTGAAGACATCCCTCAGATCGATCACGATCGTCTTTGGCTTACCTCCGGGAAAGCCCATAAAGGGTTGTTTGCAAACGAACTGGCCGGTGGCATCTGGAGCCCAAAGCGAAGGAGGTGCCGGCAGCTGAAGCTGGTCATTCTGCGCAAGCCCGACATTCAAGGATGTGTCGGTCGGATGCATCCAGCCGGTCAAGACCAATCGCAAATCATTTCTCAGCCCCAATTGACGAGGATCAAACGTCAATTCAATAAAGTGTGGCTCGCACAGCCCCTGGCAAATCTGCCGATCGAACGCTTGCACGTACTTTCGATCACGCACCTGCAAGGCTGGTAGTACGTCGCGAGCGTAACCATCGCGCGCCGCGGTCGGCCGAATCGGTCGACTGGCAGTAAACAGTCGTGGCTCAGCCAGTTGCGGTGGGCCCACTTTCTCATTGGTCCAAACTTCCACGCTGCTGGGATGATCAATGGCCACCAAAGTGACCTGATCAAAGTAGGCGACCTCCCAAAGTTCTTCCGTCACGCGCAGTTCAATCGCACCGTCACGCGGCTGGACCAATTCCCCCGGCAATAGCAAATGCTCCCAACGTCGATCGGGTAAAACTTGCCCCCGCGCGGTCTGCAATCCCAACGGCGCGTTCCATAGCAGATCAGTGATCAATTGAAAACGCTGGCCATCCCAACCGTATACAAATGGGCCCGAACCCTTCAACTCTTGTCGCTGCTGCACCAGGCTATCGACCGCCGGA
>JADLDX010000043.1 GCA_020846515.1 Pirellulaceae bacterium | reverse complement strand
GACAAGGTGGTTGTAGTCACTAGCGATGGCCGACGTTTGGAAGCGACCGTCGTCGGCATCGATCCGAATCTGGAGATCGCGCTGCTGGAAACGAAACAACCGACACTGGAGTATTTTTCACTAGCCGAGAGTCGACAGGCTCAAGTGGGTGAACGAGTGCTGGCGCTCAGTAACTTGTTTGGCATCGCGACAGGCCGCGAGATGGCCAGCGTTCAAAAGGGTGTCATCATGGCGCTGACGCGACTGGATGCGCGACGCGGGACCTTTGCTTCAGTCTATCAAGGCCCGATCTATGTCGTGGACGCCATGACCAATAATCCAGGTGCAGCGGGTGGTGCCCTGACCGATTTCAACGGCCGACTGCTGGGGATCCTCGGAAAAGAACTGCGAGACGCGCGGGCCAATGTGTGGTTGAACTATGCCATACCGACCAGTCAAATACGCCAGTCGGTCGAGAACATTCTGGCTGGTAAATCGATTGCCAAAGTCGATGCGAGCAAGCCCACGGTCGATCGCCCTCATTCCCTGTCGTCCCTAGGCATCGTGCTGGTCCCCGACGTGCTGGCGAAGACACCGGCCTATGTCGATTCGGTCAAGCCAGGGTCGGCGGCGGCCAAGGCCGGCTTAAAGAACGATGATCTCATTCTGTTCATCAACTCCACACGCATCACATCGCAAAGCGGCTTGCGTCAAGAGTTGCTGGCGATCGACCGCGGTGATCCGCTAACGCTCCTGGTTCAACGCGGCAATGAACTAAGCGAACTGACGCTCCATGAAGAGTAGGTTTGAAGACTGAAGTTTGAAGATTGAAGTTTAGTCTTTGAAACCTGAAACCTGCCCCTCGGATCGAACCATGTCAGTTCCCCACCAGCCCGCCGCGCGGGAATTGCCTAGATATTGTCTGGGCCCCAACGCGCGAGTCGCGATCAGTGTAGCCGTGCTGCTGCATTTGTTAGCCGTGTTGGGGGAACCACTCAGAATGTTCACTCAAGGTCGGCAACCTGCGGCGCCGGACGCCGGCGTAGTCCGACGCACGCTTGGGCCTTACATCGATTTTGCCTATCTGCATCATGGCTATTTTTTCTTCGCGCCTAACCCGGGCCCTAGTCACCTGATGGATATTCGGTTGATCGATGCCGACGGCTCAGAACGACACTTGCGATTACCCAATCATCGCGCCCAGTGGCCGCGTCTACTCTACCATCGACACTTTATGTTGTCCGAGTTTCTGTTTCAACTTTATGCGCCGCCCATTTCGCCCCAAGCCGTGACCGAAGGTGCCCAGGTCCCAGACGATTGGCGGCGCGATCGCGCTTTGTTCGAACATGTACGCAGTTCCATGGAGAAGCACTTGGCGGTGCGTTATGGAGCCGAGCGAGCCGAGATTCAACTGATGGAACATCGTCTACCCAGTGCGGTCGAAGTGTTTGAAGAGCATGTCAAACTGGATGATGAGAAACTGTATATTCTGCTGCCTGACGAGGTTCCGTTAGCAGGTCCGACGATGCCTGCGCCCGCGGGTTCGGCCGTCGGTCCGTCCAGTGCAGTCAATCGAACCCCGCCGGTCAGCCAGCCGACTACACCGACGCCCATGTTGCCTCACCAGACCAGTGAAGAGGTTAAGCCGTGAGCAGCCAGCCGCATACCGATTCGAGCTGGCTATCTGAAACGCTCGCTGCTTGGAATCGCTTTTGGTTCACGCCTAGCGCACCGCATACCCTGGCCGTGATCCGCATTTTTTGCGGCGCGATGCTTGTGTATGTTCACGCGATTTGGCTCAGCCAGGCTAACGATTTTTTTGGTCCCGATGCTTGGATCGATGCGACTACCGCCAGGGAACTGCATGAGTTCGACTATATCGCCAGTTACTTGATGTTCGTATCCAATCCATGGCTGATCAGTCTGCATCAACTGCTGGCCATGAGCGTTTGCCTGCTGATGGCTGTCGGCTGGATGACGCGTTGGGTGACGCCGCTAGCCTGGTTCCTGACATTGATGGTCTGCCATCGTCAGACAGGAGCCTTGTTCGGGCTGGACCAGGTGGTCATGATGCTGTCGATGTACTTGATGCTGTGCCCTTGTGGAGCGGTTTACAGCCTGGATGCGTGGTTGGCCCAGCGCAGGCCGGATCAGCGCAAGCATGACCAACACGACATGCGTGGATCTCCAGCAGATAAGTCACCGTCGACAGACGTTGGTCAATTGGACAGTGTGGCGATCACGATCAGTTCACGATTGCTGCAACTGCATCTATGCATCATTTATATGTTTGGCGGCTTGAGCAAGATGCGTGGTGATTTGTGGTGGGAAGGCAGCGCGATGTGGTGGTCAATCGTGAACTACGAGTACCAGTCACTGAACATTACCTGGCTAGGTTTATCGCCGCTGATCATTGCGACGATCACGCACGTGACTTTGTTTTGGGAAACCTTTTATCCTGCGCTCATCTGGTCGCGGCTTACGCGTCCGCTCACGTTAGCCATGGCGGTGTTGGTGCATGGCGGCATTGCCGTGGCGTTGGGAATGCCCACGTTTGGATTGATGATGATCGTTGCCAACATGGTCTTTATCTCGCCCTCGACCATGCAGAGTTGGCTTCAGCGGATCAACATTGGTCGATGACTTCTTTTACTGAGGCGGCACAGGCTTTGAAGCTCGCGATCTCCGAGGCAGAAAAGTATGGCACCAGCGCCCGCACGACACCCGCTCGGCCGATGACCACCGGGATCGACAGACAAACATCCTCCACGCCTTGAAAGCCTTGAATGAGCGTCGAGACTGGTAAGGTGCGATGGCTGTCCAGCAAGATGGATTCGATGATCATAGCGCTGGCCAGGCCAATGGCGTAGTTGGTGTAGCCTTTGATCGCGAAAACTTCGTGAGCGCTGGCAACCGTCCGTTCGAACAGTCGATGAATGACTGGGTCGCGATCCAACCGCTCGCCGCCGGTGGCGGCCACGCTCAGTGCTGGAAACTGCGTATCGCCATGTTCGCCCAGCACGTAAGCGCGAATGTCATCGGGGTGGACGTGCATATGCTCTGAGAGATAAGCCCGAAAACGCGCGCTATCGATCAATGTCCCAGAGCCGATAATGCGACCACTAGGCAGGCCCGAGGATTTCCAAGCCACGTAGGTCATGGCGTCGACTGGATTGGTCACGACCAAGAAGACCGCGTTGGGGCTGGCCTGGACCAGGTCGGGCATTAGTTGTCGAACCAAAACGCAGTTTTCGTGTACTTGGGCTTTGCGTGCCGCTCCGGCCACCGCCGTACGATCGCGCGGAGCGCTCATCGCCAAGACGACCACGTCGCTGCCGGCCGTTTCTGAGATTTCGCCAGCCGAGATGCGCATAGCCCGCGAACCAAACGCTGCGGCATGTTGCAAATCGGCCGCTTCGCCTTCGGCCTTTCGCCGAGTCCGATTGACCAGCACCAGATCCTGGCACAAGCCTTTGGTTACAATGGCGAACGCGATCGCCGCTCCGACGTGCCCCACGCCTACGATTGAGACTTTCATCGCACCTTCATCCTTAACGAGCCTACCGAAAAAGGGGTCAGACCCCTTTTCGGTGGCAACTAATGCGGCTTGGCAAGCCTGACTTGTGAAACCTAGCGTTTTCGACGATACTACCGCACATCCACAGCTTCCGAAATTGGCCCAACCCTCCCGCTCCTGTTGAGCGGATGAACCCCTCCAACAGCGGATCGCGACCCGCGATTGTCCGTTGGAGTTATTGGGATTGGGCCCGTCGCCGATCATTGCGATGCCTGGGAAAGCGCGTAAAGTGTTGTTTGATCTTGAGTTGGAGTAGTTAGATATGGCTCGTTATCACGGCCCCAAAGCCCGCGTGAATCGCCGTTTGAGCATGATGGTTTACGAAAGTGCCGGTGCTGCCCGCGCGCTCGAACGCCGCGACAACCCACCTGGTATGCACCCACGCGGACGCCGCAAGAGCAACTACGGTACTGCTTTAACTGAAAAGCAAAAGATCAAGCACTATTATGGCCTAGGCGAACGACAACTGCGACGTTACTTCGACAACGCGGCTCGCGGTATTGGTAATACGGGACAAACGTTGTTGCTGATGTGCGAACGTCGACTGGACAATGTGGTCCGCCGCGCCGGTTTCACCAAGACGCGTCCTCAGGCGCGTCAGGGAATCGTACACGGTCATTTCCGCGTCAACGGTGTGAAGGTAGACAAGCCCAGCTATCAATTGCGAGCTGGCGACGTCATTGAAGTCAAAGGTCGCGAGAATCTCAAGAACGTCTATCGTGGCGTGATTGCGAACAACTCGCCTCAACCGCTGGACTGGGTATCCTTCGATTCCGAAAACTTGAAAGCCACCGTTTTGAGCTTGCCAACGGCTGCTGATATCAGTCTGCCAGTGGATGCTAACACCGTGGTCGAATTCCTGTCGCGATAATCGTCCGCAGGATGTTAAGCCTAGCGCACTAAAAACTACGGGGATTGCCTTTGGGTACCCCGTAGTGAACAGTGACACGAGTGCCCCCGGCGAGTATTGGTCGTGGATCGGGTCAGGCAAATGGCCATCGGCCTTTCTAGTTTGCGAGGTTGCCTCAAGGCCAACCTGCGTCGCCGCCCCCGCGCGAAACACACCGAGCCGTCCCCGCAGCTCCGTTATTCATCACAGCTTCTTGGAGACACCTAAGATACATGCACACTCAACTGGTTGTTCTCGGTGGTGGTCCTGGCGGTTATGCGGCAGCCTTTTTGGCGGCAGATGAAGGCGTTGAAGTCACGCTGGTCGAAGCCGAAAGTCGGCTGGGAGGCACGTGCCTCCTCCGCGGCTGCATTCCCTCGAAAGCTCTGCTGCACGTGGCTCGCGTCATCTCCGAAGTGGATGAACTGCGCGAGGATTGGGGTGTGACGTACGCTCAACCGCAAATTGAAATCGATCGAGTCCGCGCGCGCAAGGAGAAGGTCATCAGCACGCTCAGCGGCGGCTTGAGTCAATTGGCCAAGCAACGCAACGTGCGCGTTATCCAAGCTCGCGGCATCTTCGAGAACAGCACCACGTTACGCTTGGAAGGTGATCATGAATCGATACCCGAGGGTCGACTGCTGACGTTTGCATCCTGCATCCTGGCCACCGGCAGTGTCCCAGCCATGCCGCCTGGTTTCAAAATCGGTTCGGATCGTGTGATGGATTCCACCGGAGCGCTGGCGCTGGCCGACGTACCCAAGAGTCTGCTCGTAGTCGGAGGTGGTTACATCGGACTGGAAATGGGTTCGGTCTACGCCAACCTGGGCTCCAAAGTCACCGTCGTCGAACTGCTCGATGGCCTGTTGATGGGCGCTGATCGCGATCTGGTCAAGCCGCTGCAGAAGCGATTGGAAAAGCTGTTCGAGAAACGCATCTTTCTCAATACCAAAGTCGGTTCGATGGCCGAAATCGACAACCAGATCGAAGTTACGTTTGAAGGGCCGGGCAAATATGGCCACGAACGCTTTGATCGCGTACTGGTCAGCGTTGGTCGTCGGCCCGTTTCGTTTGGCATCGGACTGGAGAATACGCAGGTCCAGTTGGACAAACGTGGCTTTGCTATTGTCGATTCACAGCAGCGGACGACCGATCCAAACATTTTTGCCATCGGTGATGTGGCCGGTGAACCGATGCTGGCCCACAAAGCTTCTCACGAAGCCAAAGTGGCCGTCGAAGTTATGCTGGGCGAACCAGCCGTATTTGAAAAGGCCGCTATTCCTGCGGTCGTCTTCACCGATCCAGAAATTGCTTGGGCCGGTCTAACGGAAGACCAGGCACAACGCGAAGGTCGCCACGTCGACGTCGAAGTCTACCCTTGGATAGCCAGTGGTCGGGCGCAAGCGCTCGGTCGGACCGAAGGCCTCACCAAGTGGCTAGTGGATCCTGAAACACATCGAGTACTGGGGTGTGGCATCGTGGGTGCAGGAGCTGGCGAGTTAATCGCAGAAGCGGTACTGGCCATCGAAATGGGTTGTGAAGTGCGCGACTTGACCGAGTCCATCCATCCACACCCAACGCTCAGCGAGACGCTGATGAATGCCGGCGAAGTCCACTTCGGCACCGCCACCGAGATCTACAAACCCAAGCGACATAAATCTCCCAGTTAAAAGCGTTTCAGTTAGTGTATGAGTTAACAGCTACCCGCTTACAAG
>JADLDX010000042.1 GCA_020846515.1 Pirellulaceae bacterium | reverse complement strand
GACCGTTAGTGCGTCACATCCCCACGGGCTGGACGGCCCTAGGTAAGCCTCTGCGTACCCCTCAGCTGTGGAGCCGATATCTCCGCGTTTTCCGTCGAGCAGGACGATTAGTCCAAGTTGCGTCGCATGTTGAATTACTCTGGCCAGGCATTGCAAGCCGGGCGGACCGAGCAGTTCAAAAAAGGCGGCTTGCGGTTTCACCACCGGTACCAGATCAACCACGGCGTCCAGCACTTCGCAGCAAAAAATTTGGGTTTGTTCTGCAATAGCTACTAAGTTGTTGTCAGCAATCGAACCCCGAAGAACTTGAGGCAAGCTCTGCCAGCGAGGGTCCAAGCCCACACATACGGCAGATTGCTTGCGCAGGACGGCTTCGGCCAGGTGGTCGCCAAAATGAGAAGTGGTTGACATGAGTTCGATCTAGAAATCTTGTGAAATTCGGGGGAAATTCCGTAGCGGCGCATCATACATATTTCTCGACACGACTCCTATGGGCGATGGTAATCATAGGCCCCCCGTAGTCAGTCCTGAGCGTTCTGGGTAACTTAGATGGGCACTTGATCGCCAAAGGTCACTTGGGAACGGAATCTGCAAAATGAGCTCTCGCAAGTCGAAGAACAATAAAAATCAGCTTCGCAAGCAGCTCAAGAAACGGCTAGAGAAAAAAGGGCAAGCAGCCACCGTCATTGCCAAACCGATGCGCGTTGAAGCGCTGTTCATTAAACCTGCGCCAAGTCCTGACGAGCCTGCCGTGGACGTGGCCATCTTTAACCCGAGCGTCGCGGCGACGTTATCTTCGACTGGTCAGAGCGAATGTGGGCTGATTCAACAAGCCTTGGCGCTCCTGGAGCGCGGTGAGTTTGGATCGGCGCTCAACGGTATTAGTGTGATCCCGCGCAGCAGTCCCTACGCCGAGTGGCGATTGTTTATTAGGGGTTTGGCTGCTTTTTACCAACGCGATCAGGCCACCGCGCAGGCCAACTGGTCACGCCTGGACATCGGTCGTCGTCCGGCTCGCATTGCCAAGGCCTTATGGCTGGCTGAATCGACAAGCGCTGGCGTATCGAACGCTTCACAGACCGCTTCAACAATCGCTTCACCGACCTCTTCATCCCCTGAATCGTCTGCAACAATTGCTCCGTCAACAATTGCAGCGTCTACGGATACGTTGCTGCCGGGCTTGAAGGTCAAGGACCTCATAGTTCAGCGAGCTCGGCAAATGAACCAGCGACCGGCCGTCTTGACGTCGGTTGAGAAAATCCTGAAGTGCCGGCACCGTGATCCAGAGGTGAGATTCTCTGTGTTGCAAGCGTCTATGCTTCGCAGCCTTTTGGATGACTACCGGAAGTTCGATGGTCATTTCATCAGCCAATTCGCACAAGCCTGTGCGCGTTTAGCGGCAGACGAGGCGGAGCAGGAGACTTTTCGGGCCCTCCGAACCCTGCAACGCGGTCCGGCATTCGATCCAAGCTGGACCCTTCACGAATTATACCGGCAACTCCTAAGTGATGAAAACGACGAAACCGAGGCATCGCTTAGAAAGTACATCAACGAAGAATTGCCGAAGATCACGAGCATTATCAAACCGGTCCAAAAGGCTTTGACCAGCAATTTGCTGTGCATACTGGGCAGGACGCTCATGCCTGCAGAAGGCGGATGGTTTGCCAATTACTTCCGTAAAGCGGGAGATTTGACAGCAGCGGTTAAGCTATTTCAGGAAGCCATTAAAGCGTACCCCAAGAATCGGCGTGCCCACGAACTGCTCTTGTCTACTTACGAACGGGCGCTGGCCGATCATACGCTGAGCAAGGCGGCAAAAGATCGATTGATCAAGGCGTCATGGGCCGCCAAACGCAACTTTGTCGACAACCTGCCCGACGACGCTGAAATCACTTTAGAGCTGATCGACTACTACTTTCATGACAACAAACTGGATGATGTCAAGAAATTGGTGGCCACACTGGTTGACCAGCGATTGGATAGTCCGCTGGCCAAGGCCTTGCCTTGGAAGGTCAAGCTTCGCGAAGTGTTGCACCAGAGCAGGCTGAAATCAGCCCTGGCATCGCTAGATCAACCGCTGAATGAAGCCATCAAGGCATGGCCCATCTGGCTGCCTAAAACGTGGGTCAGATTCTTGCAGGCAGCACTAAAGTTACGGCAAGGCGATCGAGCGGGATTTGAGCAAATAGATGCGGCGGCTCGACTGGACGCTCAAGTCAGTGACACTGTTGGTGATTTCATGACCTTTGCAGCGTTGCAGGTTATGAACCTGCCGGCCGCCGAGCTCAAGGTGTTCCGAACCAAAGTAGACGGTCATTTAGCCAAGGTCTCTGCGATAACGACCGTGGATTTGATGGGCATCGCCAGTTTTATGTGGGACCTCAAACGAGTTGGCTTAGAGCATAAAGCTTACCGATTACAGGCGAACAAGCTTGGCAAAGAATTATGTGAGAGACTACGAAATGAGCCGAATGCTGAGATGCAACCGTTGGCTGCACGAGCTTTCGATTGGGTGGCCAGCCACGGCTTTTGGACTAACGCCTACCAGCCGCCTTCGTGGTGCAGACGAATGGCAGACACCTGCCCGCAAGCCTCTGCTGCCTACCTCAATTGCCTGCTGAAGAATAACGCGTTTTACCTTCGCGATCTAGAAAGTTTAATCCTCGCAGTCAGGCAGCAGGCCGATCGTGAATTGGATGCATACTATCGATTTCGTTACGATCAAATCGCTACAACGGCGAAGAAACTACATGATGAGATGTTGGCCCGCTCTTCGCAGCGTAAGTCGACGGGCTGGTCAGCCGCTGCGGACATGGACGACGACGACGAAGATTTTGACGATGAGGATTTTGACGATGATGATGATTTCCTAGACGCGCAGTGCGACTGTGTGAATTGCCGCGCCAAGCGAGCCGCAGCCGAGGCCGAACAGGCTCGATCAAAGTCGCGTGAAAAATCGACCGCCAATTCATCAGCGGGGATGCCCGGACGGTCGCGTGCCAGCGACGCCCCAGCAGCTGGTCCAACAGCACCCAGTCCAACAGCACCCAGTCCAAAAGCACCCAGTCCATCAAGTTCCAGTCGACCAGCACCTGGTTCTTCTTTCATAAGCGCTGAAGAAGAAAAGGAGTTAGCACGCATGAAACAAGAGCTGGCGAAGTTAAGCCCTAATGAATTGGCCGCTGCGTTCCAGGAGCTTCTTGGAATGATGGCTAGCCAGATGGACCCGTCTTTGATGCACATCCAGGACGAAATGGCCCACTTGGATCCAGAACTATTGGAGCAGATTGCGGCGTTGGCGTCCGGTGTGGACCCGGCGAGCCTATTTGGCTCGCTGGATGTCGATCAACGAGCAGCATCCAACCAAGACCCTGCCAATCAAAAATCTGGCCATGCACCAAATCACCATAAACCAACGTAACGTCCACTATTGGCTTCCATATCTTCCAAGTGTTCCATGATGAACTACGAAATTGATCCTTACGCGGTGTTGGGGATCAGCGCGAACGCTGATGCGGACACGATGCGCGCCGCTTATCTGGCCAAAGTGAAAGAGTTTCCGCCGGACAGAGACGGCGAAAAGTTTCGCGAGATTCACACCGCCTATCAAATGCTGGGGGATCCGTTGATCCAGGCCAACACGATCTTGCGATACTGCCGCGAGGCCCCGGACTTGAAGGAAGTGGTGAGCATCGCCGATCGTATAAGGCCCTGCTTTCAGACTCAAGCCCTACTGGCACTCGGCAATCATGAATGACGAAGAGCTGCTTGGAGCAGTAGACATTGTGGCCGCCTTCACCGCTCTGCGACATGAATTGAAAACGCAGATTCGCAGCGGCCGGGACCTGCAACAATCTTTGGTTGACCAATTGGCTGCGTTGGATGGTCGTTGGCAAATGGCTTTGAAGCAAGTCGCCGCTAGCACAGCCAACTCGACTGGCCCAGGCAATCAAGCGGCTAGCAGCCAAGCGGGCGGCAATCAGTCGGGCGGCAGTGGCCACGAGTCAGTAGCCCGCAAACTGGCCGAGGCGCTGTCGGAGATTGAAGAAAGTTTGGACCGAGCGATCAACGCGATGCCCGGTCCCGCTTCTCCAAGCCCACACGGCCAGGGGCCGGCGTCCAACTCGCTCCTGTCAAGCTTCGACCAAACGATGTCCCAGGTACCATGGCTCATACGCGGCTGGGTAACGGCTATTTTTGGCCGCTTTCGACAGCAGTTGATCGAGAGCCAGGAACAGACAAATCGCTTGATCGATCAACAATCGTTGCAGCTGCGATCGAAACTCAACAGCACTCATCAAGGCCTGACCCTGTTATTGACGCGCGTGCATCGATTAATGCAGCAGGGACAAGTGGAACGAGTTGACGTGCTGGGCAAGCCCTTCGACGCAGAAATCATGCACGCCATCGATTTGATCGACTCGTTGGACCACCCGAGTTCGCATGTAGCCGAACAGCTTCGACCAGCCTACATGTGGAATGGAAAACTGTTGCGTTGCGCCGAAGTCCGAATATCGAGATGAATTTGAACACCATGAACACAGAACTCTCGCCGATCATCGGCATCGACTTAGGTACTACCAATAGCGTCGTGGCGACTTTGATCGACGGAAAGATAGAGGTCTTATCCGAAGATGGTGAAGCCATTTTGCCGTCGATTGTCGGCTTGACGCTGGACAACAAACTGATCGTTGGCCAGGCCGCCAAAAACCAATTGGCGGCGTTCCCCGAACGCACCATAAGCTCTGTAAAGCGGCGAATGGGGGAAAGTGTTCAGTTGTCGCTGGGCGATCAGAAGTTTTCGCCGCAAGAAATCAGCGCGATGATCCTCCGCCGCTTGAAGCAGCGAGCTGAGACTCGTTTAGGCTGTGAAGTCACGCGCGCGGTCATTACGGTGCCCGCATTCTTCGACGAAAACCAACGGCAAGCCACGCGCGAGGCGGGGGCGCTGGCAGGTCTACAGGTTGAACGCATCATCAATGAACCAACTGCGGCCAGCCTGGTGTATCATGCCGGCACTCCGGAACGCAAGCACTTGATTGTATACGACCTGGGTGGCGGTACCTTTGATGTCTCTATCGTGCGTATCGAAGATGGCGTTGTCGAAGTTCTCAGTAGCAAAGGCGATACGCGACTGGGTGGAGACGACTTCGATGAACTGCTGGCTAAACACGTGGCCGCCGAGTTCTCGAACGCTTACACGTTCGATCTGCTCGAGCACAGTTCAACACGCTGGCGATTGATGCAGGCTTGCGAGCGAGCCAAATGCGAACTGTCAACTGCCAGTTCCGTGCGAATTTCAGAAGAGTTTATTGCCACGATCAATGGCGAGTCCGTGTCGTTGGATGTAACGGTTGGACGTGATGAATATGAGCGGCTAATCGCTTCGCTGGTTCAACGAACCATCGAATGCGTCGACGAAGCCATTCGAGATTCAGGTTTGACGATGAGCCAATTGGACGAATTGATTTTGGTTGGCGGCTCTACGCGCACGCCGCTGGTTCAACGGCTGTTGAGAGAAGAGTTTCATCGGGAACCGAAATGGTCAGTGAACCCTGACCTGGCCGTGGCACTAGGTGCAGGGACGCAGGGAGCCATGCAAGCCGGACATGCGGTCGGACCTGTGCTGATCGATGTGGCCACACACACACTGGGCATCGAGGCCTTATCTACGGACAGCTATGATTCAAACCCCAAGCTTGTGTACGCGCGTCTACTGGTTCGCAATTCCCCGCTGCCCTGCAGGTTCGAGGATATTTTTCGTACTGTCACGCCCGATCAAAGTGTAGTAGAAATCAACGTCTACCAAGGTGAAAGTGATGAGCTGACGCACAATACGCTGATCGGGACTCTACGTTTAGAAGGATTAAATGCCTCCAGTACTGCGGACGGTTTTATTCTAGTCCGTTTTGAATTGACACTCGATGGAATCTTGAAAGTGACGGCCATTGAAAGAGCCAGTGGAATCGCGCAGTCCTTGCAGATTCATAACGCCCTGCGCACCAATCAATCGATGACGCACGAGGAGTCACAGGAGCGACTGACTAACGTCTTTAATCAATCCGAGGGATTCCGAGCTTGGGTCGCCAGTTCAGCCGCGGATACGAGCGACGGGGAGGAGATCGAAGTAACCGAGTTCAGTCGCATGGACAGCGGTGCCGAGACTTCGAAACAGCCTAAGCTAAACCAACTGATCAACAAAGCCAAGCAACTGCGTCCAAGCCTGGTAGGCGATGATGCCGAAGATGTCGATCGGTTACTGGAACAGATCGAGCGCGCCATGCAGGACGAGCAAATCGAGTTCCTGCCGGGTTTAGAAGACGAACTGGACGACCTACTATTCTATCTTCAATAAAAAGTTCTTGGTTCATAGTTCGGGGTTCGGGGTTCGGGGTTCTTTGTTATTCGTGTCCCTTGCAGCGTCGGTCTTCAGTCGGGCTCAACCGGACGCTAGGGCGCTTGCGGCTGATTAGCCGCAGGGCGCTAGCCCACGGTTTTCGGCCCATATTAAG
>JADLDX010000041.1 GCA_020846515.1 Pirellulaceae bacterium | reverse complement strand
TTCTCATGAGTTGGGACATCGCACAGATTCTTCTTTACTTTGCCACACTAGCGATCTGTATCCAGCCGCTTGGGCTGGCGATAGCCCGCGTATTCGATGATCGGCCATCCAAGCAGATCGTTTGGGTGAGAAGGTCAACCGACAAGTTGTGTCGTTGGTTAGGAATTCGCTCGGATTTGGAAATGACATCCCGGCAATACACAACAGCCGTAATTGTCTTTAGCCTAATGTCGATCGTGGTCGTATACGGGCTACAGCGTTATCAAGACGCGTTGCCGCTCAACCCTGAAGACCTGCCCAGCGTCTCCATCGATTCTTCGCTCAACACAGCGATCAGCTTTGTGACCAATACGAATTGGCAGGGCTATGCTGGCGAATCTACCCTGAGCTATTTCACGCAAATGGTTGCACTTACGGTACAGAACTTTCTTTCTGCGGCCGTAGGCCTGGCTGTGCTCATGGCATTCATTCGTGGCTTCACTCGCAAAAACATGACGACAATCGGCAACTTCTATGCTGATGTCGTACGTGCCACCCTTTTTATCTTACTGCCTTTATCGTTTGTGTTGGCGATTGCGCTAGTGTCCCAGGGGGTGGTTCAGACGTTGGCTGCATACCCGCAGTACAACGCTTTGGAGCAGCCGAGCACCCTTGCTCTGCCACAGCCACAGCCAGCGTCACCGTCACCCTCACAGCCGCGTTTAGCGGTTGGACCGGTAGCCTCTCAAGTGGCCATTAAACAATTGGGCACCAACGGAGGTGGTTTCTTTAACACCAACTCTGCTCATCCGCTTGAGAATCCAACTCCTCTGTCAAACTTGCTGGAGATGATCGCCATTTTATTGATACCAGCAGCGTTGTGCGTCACGTTTGGTGAACTGGTTAATGACAGTCGACAGGGTAGGGCCTTGTTGTTGGCGATGACCTGCGTCTTCGTACCTTTAGTCTGTTTTACTTATGTATGCGAGCAGGCGGGCAATCCTCGAATGGCATCGCTGGGCGTCGACCAACAACGTAGCGACTGGCAATCCGGTGGCAACATGGAAGGTAAAGAGACTCGCCTGGGCATTGTCAACTCAGCCTTATGGTCTGTAGCCACGACGGCTGCGTCCAACGGCAGTGTCAATGCGATGCATGATTCATTTACGCCACTGGGTGGTCTGGTGCTCATGTGGCTCATGCAAATCGGCGAAGTCATCTTTGGTGGTGTGGGATCTGGTCTGTATGGCATGTTGGTGTTTGCCATTCTCACGGTCTTCTTGGCTGGCTTGATGGTTGGGCGAACACCTGAATACTTGGGCAAGAAAATTGGAGTATTTGAGATGAAGATGGTATCGCTAGCCATTCTGTTGCCGTGCGGCGCCGTGTTGCTCGGCACAGCGTTAGCCGTGGTGTTAGAACAAGGC
Organism: Pirellulaceae bacterium; assembly: GCA_020846515.1. Lineage (GTDB taxonomy): Bacteria > Planctomycetota > Planctomycetia > Pirellulales > Pirellulaceae > Aureliella. Next base: position 8,128 of record JADLDX010000041.1, on the reverse strand, counting down.
AAGGCAACCATCTTTAATCCTGGCCCGCATGGTTTCAGTGAAGTACTCTACGCGCTTTCATCGGCCGGGAACAACAATGGAAGTGCGTTTGCAGGCCTGGGTGCCAACACGCCCTTTTATAACCTGTTGTTGGGCATCGCCATGCTGGTCGGGCGTTTCGGTGTTATTTTGCCTGTGCTCGCGATGGCTGGTTCGCTGGCTTCGAAAAATTCTGTGCCGGTGGGTGCTGGCACACTGCCTACACATACACCTTTGTACATCGTGCTCTTGATCACGGTTGTCCTCTTGGTGGGCGCGCTCAGCTTCTTGCCGGCCTTGGCGTTGGGGCCGATCGCCGAACAGCAACTCTTGTACTCGAATCCATGAGGTTACCTGGCTATGTCCAATACATTGATACATTCTAAAAAGCAGAGTTCAGATCGCTGGCTGACCAGTGCCTGGCAAGCGTTATGTAAATTGGATCCCCGTATACAAATACGCAATCCAGTCATGTTCTGTGTCTACGTCGGTAGCATTTTATGCTCAATCATCTGTGTGCAAACACTTAGCGACAACCATGGCCAGTCACCAGGTTTTGTCATAGGCATTACGATTTGGTTGTGGTTCACCGTACTCTTCGCCAATTTCGCCGAAGCGATTGCCGAAGGACATGGCAAAGCTCAGGCGGCTTCTCTGCGTCAGTCGCGTACAACAGTGATGGCGAGAAAGATCGACCACGGCGAGCACGAAATACCGGCAACGGATCTGCAAATTGGTGACATTGTCCTGGCTAAAGCGGGTGACGTTATTCCGGTGGACGGCGAAGTCATCGAGGGAGTCGCCTCAGTCGACGAGAGTGCGATCACTGGAGAAAGTGCGCCAGTGGTGCGCGAGAGTGGTGGCGACCGCAATGCGGTTACCGGCGGAACTCGCGTCATTTCCGATTGGTTGATGATTAGGGTTACCGCTCTACCGGGTCACAGTTTTCTGGATCGCATGATTGCCATGGTCGAAGGTGCCCAACGACAAAAAACACCCAATGAAATCGCCTTAGCCATTCTTCTGGCTGCGTTGACATTGATCTTTCTGTTGGTCGTAGCCTGCTTGCTACCCTATTCGATCTACAGTGTTGAAGCGTCTGGACAAGGGAAGGTGATTACGTTAGCCGTGCTCATTGCTCTGTTTGTTTGCCTGGCCCCCACAACCATCGGTGCATTGCTTTCGGCAATTGGCATCGCGGGCATGAGTCGTTTAAGTCGGGCTAATGTCGTGGCGATGTCTGGTCGCGCTGTGGAAGCAGCCGGCGATGTCGATGTGCTGCTGCTGGACAAGACAGGCACGATTACGCTAGGTAATCGACAGGCCACGGCGTTTCATCCGGCGGAGGGTATCACTGAACAAATGCTGGCAGAGATTGTGCATTTGGCCTCCATGGCAGACGAAACGGCCGAAGGACGGAGCATCGCCATCTTGGCCAAAACGAGATTCGGACTGCGGGGTATCGAGTTTGCGACACATCAACCCGAGTTTGTTCCGTTCTCAGCTCGCTCGCGCATGAGTGGTGTGAGCGTGGATGGACATGAGATCCGCAAAGGCGCCTCATCAGCCATCGAAGGTTTCGTTCAGAACTTGGGCGGCTGCGTGCCAGAGAGCGTCAAAGAAACCGTACACGTAATTTCGCGCTCGGGAGGTACGCCGCTAGTGGTCTGTCGCGACGACAAGATCCTGGGCGTTGTAGAACTGAGAGACATCATCAAAGGCGGCATCAAGGAGCGATTCGCTGAACTACGCCAGATGGGCATCCGAACCATGATGATTACTGGTGACAATCCTCTGACCGCGGCAGCCATTGCAGCAGAATCGGGCGTCGATGACTTTTTGGCAGAGGCGACACCTGAAGCCAAGTTGGCCTTAATTCGAAAGTATCAAGCGGATGGACGACTTGTGGCCATGACCGGTGATGGCACCAATGATGCGCCCGCCCTGGCCCAAGCCGATGTAGCAGTGGCGATGAACAGCGGTACTCACGCGGCGAAAGAAGCCGGCAATATGGTGGACCTCGACTCGAACCCAACGAAGTTGATCGAAATCGTCAATATCGGCAAACAACTATTGATGACGCGTGGTGCGTTAACCACATTCAGTATCGCCAACGATGTGGCCAAATACTTCGCCATCCTTCCCGCTGCATTTGCGACTACCTACCCAGCTCTCAAAGATCTTGACTTTATGCAGCTGGCATCGCCAACCAGTGCCATCTTGTCTGCAGTGATCTTTAACGCCCTGATCATCATCGCCCTGATACCGCTTGCCCTGCGGGGAGTAACTTACAAACCAGTCGGTGCCATGCAGTTGCTGAGGACCAATCTGCTCGTTTATGGACTTGGTGGCCTGTTGGTTCCCTTCGTGGGCATCAAAGCGATCGACTTGTGCTTGATGGCTATCGGCTGGGCATAACTTGACCAGTAGAGGATTTCCTCAACGCGTTAAGGCTGATTCTTTCTTTTGAGGTCACCCCTTCTTCATGGATTCGCAAATGTTCCTGTATTTCAGATCTGCACTGACATTGCTCGTAGGCATGTCCCTTTTGACAGGTGGGGTTTATCCACTGTTGGTTACGGCTATGGCTCGTCTTCTGTTTCCATACCAAGCCAGTGGCAGTTTGATTTTTGTCGATGGCCAATTGATTGGCTCCGAGCTGATCGGTCAATCGTTTACACGTCCAGAATATTTTTGGGGACGACTCTCGGCGACTGGTCCTACGCCCTATAATGCGGCCGCGTCCAGTGGTTCAAACTTTGGCCCCATGCACCCGGCGCTCGTGGAGGCAGCCACGTCACGTCTGCAGAGTTTACAATCAGGCAGTGTAGCCTCACCCAATGTACCTGCTTCGACTAGTCTACCTGCTTCGACAGGCGTACCTGTATCGGCTGGCGTACCTGTGGACTTGGTGACCTCATCGGCCAGCGGGCTTGATCCCCATATCACAGTTGCTGCCGCCCAGTTCCAAGTCGAGCGCGTTGCCAGGTATCGTAACCAGGATCCTGCGCTGCTCCGCGAGCTGGTCAATCGGCACGTGCAAGCCAGGCAACTTGGAATATTGGGTGAGCCGCGCATCAATGTTCTCAGGCTCAATCTGGAATTGGATCGCAACATGCCGCTGTTGCTACCAACAACAATTAAACAGGTCGACACATCCCATTCGGGATCAAGACACACTCAGCGTGAAGAACAGTAATGGGCTTGCACACATGCAATATACGGCCGAACTCCTGTCTGGCACCGATGTTCGAAGCCGCCTCAATCCTGAATCGGATGTGTCGACGTGACTAGGCCTGACCCAGATCAATTGCTTGCCCAGATACGCGATGACAGCCCTGATCGTAAACGCGGACAGTTGAGGATTTTCTTCGGCTATGCCGCTGGTGTCGGCAAGACGTTTGCCATGCTTGAGAACGCGCATCGCGCGATTGCCGCCGGTAGGGATCTGGTGCTTGGTTATCTGGAACCGCACGGCCGGCCAGCTACCGAGCGATTGGCCTCCAGCCTGGAAACGCTGCCGATTCGCGAAATGGATCATCGAGGCGTGCGTTTGAAGGAGTTTGACATTGATGCCGCACTACAAAGAAATCCCGAAATCATTCTGGTCGATGAACTGGCTCACAGCAACGCAGCAGGTTCACGGCATAGTAAACGCTGGCAGGACGTCCAGGAGTTGAGGGAGGCGGGTATCGATGTCTGGACGACATTAAACGTTCAACACATCGAAAGCCTTAACGACATCGTAGGTGAGATCACTGGGATAGTGGTTCGAGAGACCATTCCGGACGACGTGTTTGAATCGGCCAATGAAATCGAACTGGTCGACCTGCCTCCCGATGATTTACTGGAACGACTTGGCCAAGGGCAAATTTACTTGCCCGAGCAAGCGGCACGGGCAGCACAAAGTTTCTTTAAACGGGCTAATCTTAGCGCGCTGCGTGAAATGTCGTTGCGGCAGGCAGCCAGTCGAGTACACACAGAAGTCGAGTTTGCGCGCAGTCGCCAGTCGGCCACTGTACCTTGGGCAACAACGGATCGTCTATTGGTATGCGTTGGGCCTAGCCCAACCACCGCACGCGTCATACGTACCGCCAAACGAATGGCCACCGCCTTAGATGCCAAATGGACAGCTGTATCGGTCGATCTTCCAGGCCATGCAACGTCGCAGTCAGTCAAGTTTCAGATTGAACAACACTTTCGGTTGGCCGAGCGTTTGGGGGCCGAGACGCTCACGTTGGCAGGCAACACTGTCTCCGACACTATTCTCGATTACGCGCGTGCCCGCAATGTTACCAAAATCCTGATTGGCAAAAGCAGTGAGCCGAAGTGGAAGCGGCTGCTGTTCAAGTCGGTCGTCGATAGACTGATTAACACTAGCGGCGGTATTGATATCTACGTGATTCAGGGCGATAGCGAACAAGCGACTCACTCACGCCCCAGTCCTAACCGTACGGCGATCCGTTGGTCTGGCTACGGGAACGCTCTGGTCACCACCATCGTCAGCGCGCTGCTTTCTTACATTCTTCTGCGTCTGCATGTCGCCGATACGGAAGCTAATCGGGTCATGATCTTTCTGGCCGGGGTAGCCTTTGTCGCGTTTCGTAGTGGCCAAAGACCGGCTATTGCTGCGAGCATTCTGGCGGTACTTGTTTTCGACTATTGCTTTGTGCCGCCATTTCTAACGTTTGCCGTTTCGGACACTCAGTACCTGGTCACGTTTGCCGTGATGTTGGCGATTGGCTTGTTAATTAGTACGCTGACATCGCGGCTGAAAGCACAAATCGCAAATGCTCGTCGCCGTGAGCAACGTATCAACTTGCTGTACGAATTGGGCAAGGAGTTGAGCTCGTTGTATGGAGAAGTATTTCTGGCGATGGCGGCTTCACGAACACTTGGCGAGATTATCGGCGCTGAGATCGTCGTCTATCTGCGCCATCAAGGCAAGTTGCCCTATCCAGTCAATGGACAGCAAACGCTAGTGGCCACTCACGAGATTAGCTTGCCCGCGGCGCAGTGGTCTATCGAGCATTCTCAGGTATCCGGTATTGGCACCAATACATTGCCCAGTGCTTGCGCACTGTTCGTACCGCTTGTGGGAACGCAGAGTTGTTTAGGGGCGCTTGCCGTTAGACCTTTGGACTCGACAAACCTGCAAGGGCCCGATGTGAGGCGTCTTTTGGAATCTGCGGCCAATCAGTTAGCCTTGGCTTTGGAACGTGATCGATCAGTCGTCGATGCGGCTGAATCACGATTGAGGGCCGAATCAGAACAACTGCGCAGTACACTGCTCAGCAGCGTCTCGCACGACTTGAAAACGCCATTAGCGTCGATAGCAGGTGCCAGCAGTACTCTACTGAACTCTGACACACTTGATTCGACTACTCGTCGGTCGCTTCTTGCGACCATCATGTCGGAAACGGAACGCTTGAACCGAGTACTGCAAAACATTCTACAAATGTCCCGCTTGGACGCAGGTGCTGCCAACCCCAATTTGCAATGGCATGTGCTTGAAGAGATCGTTGGTTCTGCGCTAAAGCACACGGCGCAGGAGTTGACTGATCGACCGATGCAAGTGATCTTGGATCCTTCGCTCCCGCTGGTTTTGATAGATGATGTTATGCTAGAGCAGGTGTTAATCAATTTGATTGAAAACGCAGCCAGATATACGCCGGAGGGTAGCCCCATCAGCCTGGCGGCAGAGCTCCAACGCAATCGACTGCTTATCCGTGTCCGCGATCGAGGACCTGGCATCCCTACAGGTCTCGAGGACAAGATATTTGAAAAATTTCATCGTGCTGGTGTTAGTGCTGATGACGGTAAGGGCAACGGTCTGGGCTTGGCCATCTGTCGGGCAATTACCAAGTTATTAGGTGGTTCCATTTCAGTATCGAATCCGCCCGGTGGCGGTGCCGAGTTTACGATTGAGCTGCCGCAACCCAATGACGCCCCGCAAGTTCGCATTGGATGATTTGGAAAGAAGCATGAATCCGTTGATTCTGATTATTGAAGACGAAGCGCCCATCCGCAAATATCTAAGCGCTTCGTTTGTCGATGCTGGTTATCGAGTTAACGAAGCGGCCAGCGGCGAAGAGGGCTTGCGACTGGCGGTTGATTATCCACCTGATCTGGTCGTGCTCGACTTGGGATTGCCCGGCATAGACGGGCAAGAGGTAATCCAGCAACTGCGTCAGTGGCTCAGGGTACCCATTATCGTCCTGTCTGCGCGCGATCAGGAAGCTCAGAAGATCTTGGCGCTCGACCACGGCGCCGATGACTATGTCACCAAACCGTTCGGGACCGGTGAATTACTGGCCCGCATCCGTGCCGCATTGCGTCATGCCGCATCCAGCCCAACGGGCAATGTCGTCACTTTCGGAACCGTACGTGTTGATCTGGCTGCCCGCACAGTTCATCGGAACCATGAAATCGTACACCTGACTCCGCTGGAGTACAAATTGCTAGTCACGATGATTCGGCATACTGGAAAGGTACTGACTCATCGGTTCTTGCTGCGCGAAGTGTGGGGACCTAATGACGTGGCCGAACCCCATTACGTGCGAGTGTTCATGGCGAATCTGCGTCGAAAGTTAGAGGAGGACTCTGCTCGACCACAATTTTTTCTAACCGAACCGGGTGTTGGCTATCGTTTCCACTCAGCGGTCTAAGCACCTAAACACGCCCATGTAGCCATGTAAGTACTTGGACGCCTCCAATTCGGGATTAAGGCACATCTTCGGCATGGACGATGACACAGCGCAAAGCTGCCTGAGTCATTGGAACAAGCACTGTTGTGAAGAGCTGGAAGACACTTGCAGATCAGGTGATTCGTTCAAGCTTTGATGAGAGTGGCCGCAAACTTGCGATCGACTTGTTGCACGAGCATTCTCACCATGTGCCTTATGCCGAATCGGACGTGTCGACGGGCTTACGTGCTTCCAAACTTCTCTGCCCACTTCTGCTTGAGAGAAAGTTGCAATCGTTCCTGGAAACCTGTGGGCATCGAGTAGGGTTGGCCGGCTCGATAGAGCGATATCGTTTGACGAATATTGTCGACGACGACCTGACAGGGATTGCAGCCCGCCAGATGTTCGGCAAATTCATCACAGATTTCTGTTAACTCCTGGCCATCGACGTAGTCATTCAAGGCTTTCAGAAGCTCTTCGCAAGTCATTGTGTGATACCTCGATATCGATGCCATACTACGCAGGTCGACATGTCCGCTTGGCGCAGAGGGCACGTATTTAGTTTGGATCCGGCTGAGATCAAAAGGTTACAAACACTAACCATGATTATGATCCGGAATCATGACGCGTTGCGGATCGCCGAACTTACGGGTCAATTGCTCGCGCAGCGCCAGGCGAGCTCGGAGCAAACGGACTTTAACGGTTGATTCGGTTAACTCTAGCGCCTCAGCGGTCTCTTTGACGGACAAGCCTTCTACGTCCCGCAACACAAACACCGATCGATACTTTTCGTTGAGCTGCGAGAGTGCTCTTTCCAATTCGTCGTGCACTTCCGATTGCTCGGCGATCTCTTCGGGCGTCTTGGACCATGGCGATATGAATTCGGGGTGAGGTACGCTGTCATATCGATCATCAGGGTCGACGGCATGCATCGAGGTCACCTGCAAGCCACGTTTTTTGCGGAGGATCTTCAACGCATGATTGCTGGCGATTTTCAGTACCCAAGTGGCAATTGACGACTCCTCACGAAATTCGCCAATATGCTCGATCAACGACAGGAAGGTCTGCTGGACAGTATCTTCTGCGTCTTGCACTTGCTGCAGAATACGAAAGGCTAATCCATAAACCCGTGGCTGCAACTGAGCGACCAATTCCTGGAACGCCGTGAAGTCGCCCGTCTTGGCCCGCTGGAGCAGCTCGCGTTCTGCAGGTCTTTGTAGTAATTGATTATCCATAACACCCGATTGTAACAAAAACCCGCCACGAGCAAGATCGGAAGTTAGGCACTCTTGCTCGTCATCTCAAATTGAACTCGGGCAAGAGTGCCCAAGCTACGATCCGAGCCTACAAATTGCTAAGCACGTGGACGCGTCCAATTTGGGATTAAGGCACATTCATCGTGAACAGGAGGTTCGGGCTGCCAG
>JADLDX010000040.1 GCA_020846515.1 Pirellulaceae bacterium | reverse complement strand
CGCGTGACGTTCGACTCAACCGTCTCATGTGGACATTGCCCCGCATGTCGACAGGGTCGCATCAACTTGTGCCAGAATCGGCAAGTGCTCGGCGTCTCGTGCAACGAGTTTCGTCGCCATGGCGCGTTTGCCGAATATGTCGTCGTACCACAGAACATCTCTTATCACTTGCCCGACGAACTGCCATTCGAACATGCGGCGCTCATTGAAGCGGTCTCGATCGCCGTGCATGCGGCCAATCGCACGCCAGTGAAACTGGGCGATACGGCTGTGGTGGTCGGCAGCGGTATGATTGGTCTGCTGGTCATTCAAGCCATTCGTCTGGCTGGCGCGGCCCGCGTGATCGCGGTCGACATTGACGATTCCAAGTTGAAGATCGCTCAGTCGCTTGGCGCTGACTATGTACTGAACGCGAAACAAGTCAAGGTAGCGGCGGAAGTCGCGGCCCTAACCGGTGGCCGCGGTGCGGATGTCGGTTTGGAAGTGGTCGGAGCCACCGAAACGATTCAAACCACCATCGATTCGGTTAAACGCGGCGGCGCTGTGACCTTGGTCGGTAATCTGGCACCGAAGATCGAGTTGCCGCTGCAAGCCGTGGTCACGCGCGAACTGTCCATCTATGGTAGCTGTGCGTCCAACGGCGAATATCCCGAATGCATCGAGTACCTGCGTCGCGGCGCCATCCAAGTTCAACCGCTGATCACCGCCACTGCCAAACTGGAAGACGGCCCCGCCTGGTTCGCCAAACTCTATGCCGGACTACCAGGCGCGATGAAGGTGATCCTGCAACCGACGTAAAGACTACCTGCGCTCCACCCTAAGCGGTAATAGCGTTCAATCTTTGGTGGACTTAAAGCGGAATCGGCGCGAGCCGTCCGGTTCTGTCTGTATTTTCTCGACGAAACATCGCAGCTGGCACCGGGCAGCTGGCGCTGCTCCGCTTAAATTGGAACGGTATTGCTGTAAGCTGCCCGGTGTTTCACCGGGCCGGTAGATCAAGTCCGCAGCCATGCACGCAGATTGTCTTCAGCCACTGAACTGGCCGTCGGCGATACTTCCAGTTGCCAGGTGACGGTCGGCTTGTAACCCAGGCGAATGGGCAATTGCAGTATTCGACCGCGACGAGCAACGGTGAGGGTCAGTTCATCTTCGGGACGATAGTGCCCCAGGCGATCTGGCCAAGAGGCTGGGTCGACCCGATAACCATCCAAGGCCAGCAGTTCGTCATCGACATTCAAACCGGCTGCATCCGAGGGAGAACCTCGCACCACACGCCGCACCCACAAACGCCCTTCGGTGGCCGCCGACTCAGAACCGATCCAGACTTCTCCCGTTTTGTCGTTGGTATCTTTTTGCAGAGTCTTGAAGCGCAGGCCAAACCATTCCAGGGCCGATTCGAAACTCAGCTCGTCACAAGTGGATACCGTCTGGTCAAGCCAATCGTCCATCGGGCGACCAGCTACGCGACTGACGATGGCGGCGAAGTCGGCGAGCGTGTATCCCGTTTGCAGATGCTCCTGCCACAGAATACGCATGACCTCGTCTAAATTGCGCATCCGCGCCGTGCAGCGCTGAATCTCCACGTCCAGCAACCAGGCGACCAACAGACCTTTGAGGTAATAGCTGATGCGTGAATTCTGGCTGTTTTCGTCGGGGCGATAGAGCTTGATCCAGGTATCCCAGGATGACTCTTTAAGACTCTGTACCTGCCGCCCCGGCGCGGATTGCACCGTCGAGATATTCTTGCTCAAACGCTGGAGATACTCATCACGTGTACACAAGCCGCAGCGCACTAGCGCCAGATCATCGAAGTAACTGGTGACTCCCTCGGCGATCCATAGCTCGCTCAAGTATTGTTCGCGTTCATAATCGTATCGCATCAGTTCGCGAGGCCGCAGACGACGCACGTTCCAGGTATGGAAAAACTCGTGGCTGACCAGGGCTAACCAATTCAGATAACTATCGCGACGCCGCATGGCCCAGCGACTGGCCATCAATACGCAGGAGTTATCGTGCTCCAGCCCGCCACCGCTTTCGGTGATCAGGTTCATGAAGTAGTAGCGATCGTAGGGTATGACGCCCCAGAACTGCTGATGCTCGGCCACGATTCGCTCGATATCGGCCACCGCGCGCAAACTATCCCACAATCCATCGCCGCCGACGTTTACCAGGTAATGCTCGCGTCCACCAACTTCGAAGGGCGTGACGTCCAACTGTCCGCAAACGATTGGCGAATCAACCAGATCGTCATAGTTGTCGGCCCAGAGTTCCACCACCTGTGGATCGGCGCCAGACTTACGTACCATCGATGATGAAACGCAGGTCCATTGCGATGGCAACTGCAGACGAACGACGATCGGCCGAGACTCGCGACCTCGAACCATTGGAAAAGCGGCTGCGCCAGTTAAAAAGGCATAGTCATGTTCGACCCAATTGGTGCGAACGCTCATCTCTCGCGCATAGAGCTGATAGCGCACGCACACCCACTGACAATCTTCGCAGTGAATGAGCCAGCGATGTTTATCTAAGTGATCGATCGCGAGGTTCCGCTGAGGTGAGTCCATTCCAACGCCGGCGGCGCCTGATTCTTCGTGTGCGGTGGCGACGATCGATTCGACATGCCGCGCGTATTCGCGAATCATGTAACTGCCAGGTGTCCAGACGGGAAAAACCAGTTCAAGCACCGAAGTCCCTTGGCAACGCAGCCACAATTCCACTTCGATGACGTGATGGTCTGCTTGGGCAAAGGAGACCACAAAGCGACTGGCGCTGTTAATGACTTGGGGTGTGGACAAGGCGACACTCTGTGGTTGAGGCAACGGTGATTTCCTTCTGAGCGGGCGCGATGACGAAAACGGTACGGCGCAAACCGGACCTCAATGCTTCACTGCCACCGAAATGCTGCCCGGGCCTCAGCGCTGGCGATTCCAACCGTCGCAGCCATAGCGCTGGTGGACCAGTTGTTCGATCCGGGCATGCGGAATAGGTGGCACAGCATTGACTTGAGCAGCCCATGCTTGGGTTAAATTCGCGATCAAGGGTTCCGCCGGTAACTGCAGGTTGGCAACAAATTCAGCATGTGGTCGCCTGTGCCTATACTCTGGTTCGCGCGGCGGATGCAAGAGGAATTGGTCGATACGAGTCAAATCCATAGCTAGCAAAATCGTGCCATGATAGAGCAACCACTCCCGACGGCAGCGAAGACTGTTGCCGGATACTTTGCGGCCCTGCACGACCAGATCGCAAGTGCCATCCCAGGTGAGTTGCGAATGCAGCGGTTGAATGGCCGACAATAACGCATGCATTACTGTCTGATGCGCTTGATCCAACGACCGCAGGTGGGGGCGTTTCTCGTACGAAAGCAGCACTGCGTACATGAGGCAACCGGGAGCGGCTACGATGGCGGCCCCCCCGCTTGAGCGGCGCAGAACTGGGATGCCAGCGGCTTCTGTAGCAGGCAGGTTTACTTCCTGAGCCACGCGACTGCCTCGGCCGATGACGACAAACGTCGAACTGGGTTGCCAGATGCGCAGTATTTCATCAGACCATTGGCCTTCTTCGGCCATATCCAACCAGGCTTCTTCCAATGCCAAGTTTTCGGCGGGCGTCGGCAGAGAATGATTGGAGAAATGCATCGTTCAGTTGTAGACGAATCGCACCGCGGGCGTCGGTCTTTAGTCGGGCTAAACCGGACGCTAGCGCGCTTGCGGCTGATTAGCCGCAGGGCGTTAGCCCACGGTTTTCGGCCCACATTAAGATCGACGCCCGCTCCGCAATTCGTAACTCCTCATCAAAAGCTCGAGGGCAAACAGCCGTAAACAAACCATGATAGATTGACTCCCAGACTTTTAAGGCGGGTTAGCTCCGCCTTAGGCCTGACGAGGAATGCCTGGGACCCAAATCATTTTTGCCCACGTGTGTTGGACTATGGTAAGGCTAACATTGTAAGTGTAGGCACAACATTGCAAGGCCCATAACGCCGAGACCATAGCCCGACGTACGCGTTGTACGAGCCCGACACATCTACCAGCCGCGGGAAGCTGCTCACCAGGGCCATCACGCGGAACTTTTGCCTGTTGGCCGTGTTCATCTTTATGGGCACGCGAACCAGCCTAACTCAACCTACAATAGGGAACGCAATAACCCCTACGTAGACGAATCGCTCCGCGACTCGTCAATAATCCTTAGGCATTAGCTGCCCCAGCGAAAGAGTGCCCCGTCACGGAGTGCCGGGGCCACAAGTTGCCTTTGACCCGAATTGTTTTGGCTGAAGTGCCTGGTTAAAAGTACTAAACAAAAGTACTAGTTAAAAACACTCGTCATAAGTGCCTAGTCAAAAATACGTTTTCTGCGAGAGCCATCATGAGACCACTGACGACTAGGGTTACCACCGCATGTCTTGGCGTGCTAGCCGCATTAGCCTCTACGACTGTGTTGGCTCAATCGGCGAAATCGAAACCTCTGCCACCGGAACAAGTGAAGTTTTTTGAAACCAAGATTCGTCCGGTATTGGTAGAGCATTGCTACGCTTGCCATAGCGCTGACAGTCGCGATTTGGGCGGCGGCTTGCAGGTTGATGGCCGACCAGGCCTGCTAAAGGGCGGTGACAATGGTCCGGCGGTCGTGCCTGGCAAACCTCAGCAGAGCCTGCTGCTGACCGCCATGAAACATTCCGATCGCAACCTGATCATGCCTCCCAAGGAATCGGGTCCCAAACTTTCCGACAGCGTGCTCGCGGACTTTGAAACTTGGATACGACAAGGTGCAGTTGATCCACGTAGCGACATGCCCAAAAGTGATAAGAAGAAATACGATCCCGAGGCGGCCAAGCAATGGTGGGCGTGGAAGGCACGCAAACAAATCACGCCTCCTTCGGTTCCCAACCAGGCTTGGGTGCGTGATCCAATCGATCAGTTTGTTCTCGCCAAACTCAATAGCGAGGGTCTTCATCCCAACGCCGATGCCGACCGCGTAACGTTGGTCCGTCGTTTGGCCTTCGACTTGACGGGCCTGCCACCTAGTGTGCCAGAACTCTATGATTTCGCCCTCAGTCCCAATCCGAAGCCATTGGAACAACTGGTCGATCGCTACCTCGATTCCACTGCTTATGGCGAGCGTATGGCGCGACGTTGGCTGGACGTGGCTCGTTACGCCGAATCGGCGGGCAAGGATCTCAACGGCATGTTCCCGCATGCTTGGCGCTACCGCGATTATGTGATTGACGCGTTCAACGCCGATATGTCCTATCGCAACTTCATTGCCGAACAACTGGCCGGTGATTTATTGCCCCCTCGCTCACCCAGCGATCAAGTCCGGCGGACCATCGCCACGGGCTTTCTGGCCATAGGTCCGAAAGGACTCAACGACATGAACGCGCGTCAGTTCGCCGTTGATGTGGCCGACGAACAGATCGATACACTATCTCAAGCTTTCTTGGGTGTGACGATCGCTTGCGCACGTTGCCATGATCACAAGTTCGACCCAATTTCGCAGCGTGATTACACGGCCATGGCTGGCATCTTCCTCTCGACCGAAACTCATTTCGGCACGCAGGGCGGTGTTGGGGGCCGGAATCGATCGACTCTCGTATCGCTACCCAAAGAGTTAGCCGATGAGAAAGCCTACAGTCGACGCAGCGCGGCCGAGTTGGAGCAAATGAATGAACGGTTCTCGGCGTTACGCAAAGAACAATCAGAGATGCTGATTGAGCGCGCGAAAGAACGGGCCAAAGGTGGATCTGCCGGCAATCCCGGCCCGGAATTTTTGAGAGTGCAGCAACAGGTGGTCAGTTTGGAAACCGAACTGGCGCAGTACAATCCCGACGGCTCGTTGAAAGCCCTGGCGATGGGCGTGAGCGATAAACCATCGTCGGCCAGCGGTAGTGAACCGACCGATCGTCGACGCAATGGCCCGCTGGCTAACTTGCTGCCACGTGGACCGGCTGGTCGGCCGGTCCGATTGCCGCAACGCCCTGGCGCGTTGCCTCGCGAAATGACATTCATCAACGATAGCCCTTTGCTGGAACGCGGCGAAATCGACAAGCCCGGCGAGCGTGTGCCGCGCGGCCTGCCCGAGTTTTTCGCCAAAGGCAATCGGCAAGCCATGCCTTCCACGAGCAGCGGTCGACTGGAACTGGCCCGTTGGATCGCCAGCGATGCCAATCCGCTCACATCCCGCGTCATGGTCAATCGCATCTGGGGTTGGACGATGGGACGCGGCCTGGTGGCCAGTGTCGATAACTTTGGTACCACGGGCGACCTGCCTTCGCATCCGGAACTGCTCGACTACCTGGCTGGTGAATTCATCCAAGATGGCTGGTCGGTCAAAGGGCTTGTGCGCAGGATTGTGCTCAGTCATACGTACGCGCTGTCCAGCGATATGAATACCGACAACTTTGCGCGCGATCCTGACAACCAGTATCTGTGGCGAGCGAACCTTAAAACGCTGGAGGCCGAAGCGGTGCGCGACGCAGTGTTGGTAGCCGCTGGCGCCCTCGACCATTCGCGCCCCCATGGTTCGCTGATCTCACAAGCTGGCGACGGCGTCATCGGTGGACGTCCCAATGCTCCCCGCGCCGCCGGACTGGGCGAAGAACAAATCGCCAAAGCCCAAGGCTTGTATCGCAGCATCTATTTGCCTGTCCCACGAAACCTGTTGCCCGATGCGCTCGAACTGTTCGACTTCCCAGATAACTCGATGGTCCATGGCACGCGGGAAACAACGCTGGTGCCTGGTCAGTCGCTGTACTGGATGAATAGTCAAGCCGTCGATCGCGCCGCACAGCAAATCGCGGTTCGCGCGTTGCCAGGCGTTGATCTGTTTCCCAAGTCCAAAACCAAACGCATCCAAAATCAAGCGACTGAATATCAGTCCGAGGCCCGGGACGCGTCGAAGATCGATGTTGCGGCCCGGTTTAGTGATATCTGCCTCCTGACATTGTCCCGTTTGCCCCTACCCGCCGAAACCGAAGCCGTGGCCAAGTTCGTCAGCGATCAACGCCAGCGAGGTGCCAGCGAGGGCGAAACGTGGACCAGTGTCTGCAGGTCGCTACTGAGTAGCGCTGATTTT
>JADLDX010000039.1 GCA_020846515.1 Pirellulaceae bacterium | reverse complement strand
TAGTCATACCAGCGGGGCCTGTGACCAACTGATAGCTCAAACGATCGCCTTCAGGATCACTAACTCGCAAATCATATTGATAGAGACCGCCAACGGCGACGCTGGTTGGAGCTGTTGAATTTATTACCGGCGATTGATTAACGCGGGCTAAAATTGCGAAACGCTGAAGGCTTTGTCCACCTGCGCTGTCTTGCGCTACGACCTGCACCAGATGACTACCGATCTGCGCAGCAGTGGGTGTCCAACTAATCAGTCCACTGGCTGAATCTATTTGCATGCCCGTAGGTGCAGACACAAGTTGATAAGTTACATCCGAGCCTTCCGGATCAATCGCCTGGACATCGTATTGGTACGGAGCATCCACGCGTGCGCGGAAGATCGCGCGCGACGTAATAATCGGATCACGATTGGGCACGACCTGCGAAACGTTGATCTGAAAACTCTGGACCGAGCGATTGCCTTGCGAATCGGCGACTTCGACTGTGGCACGAGCGATACCAAGTTGAGCTAACGTTGGCGTCCAGCGAACAATGCCGCGCGCGGCATCGATCGTCATACCTGCGGGCGAGCTGCTCAGAGAAAAAGTGAGTGGATCATTTTCCGGATCGACAGCCCACAGGCCGTACACATAAGACGCGTCAGCCACCGCTTCGCTGGGTGGACGTGAAAGAATCGACGGGCCAAAATTTGCGCCTGATACATTTAACGAGAAACTCTGCGTGGCTGCCAACCCAGTGGGGTCCTTGGCGGAGATCACAAATCGCTGCAATCCTATGTGTTCAATAGAGGGCGTCCAGCGCAGCGTACCGAAGCGGCGATCGAGCGAGGTTCCCGACGGTGCTTCTACCAGTGACCATTCGACAGGATCATCATCGGGATCTGTGGCATGCAGGTCATACACTACGCTCTGACCAACGCGGGCCCGAAAAGCGGGTGGTAACGAGGTGATGCGCGGGGCATCGTTCTCTGAGTTCGCCACGACGGTTAACGTAACTGTCTGCGTATCGCTGCCGCCCCGATTGTCCGAGGCGCTGAGCGTGAAAACATGGGGCCCCAGCTGCGCCAGCGTCGGTGTCCAACTAGCCAACTGCATTTGCGTGTTCAATTCCATGCCCGCGGGACCCGCCGTCAGGCTCAACGATACAGGATCACTGTTGGGATCGATGGCTGATATCAAATAGACCCACGGTTGACCAGCTGGAATCGACAACCGAGGTTGGGATTGGATTTCAGGCGCGATGTTGGCAGAGGGTGCAACTTGGATAGTGAAACGCTGGTCCGTTCGACCACCGCGACCATCTTGAGCGACCAAGACGACATCCACTGCACCGGCAACCGTCGGCGAGAACCTTAGCACAGCTTGACTGTCTGCATTGGTCAAAGTCGTTAGCGTCATGCCTGAAATTGGCGAACCAAGTTCGAACGTTAACGCATCGCCATCAGCATCCTGAGCATGTACGCGATACTCCCAAGCGTTGCCCGGAGATGCGTTGGTGATCGGCACCGATGTAATGGAGGGTGACGTGTTGGCCGTGTCAACAATCACTTGGAACGATTGCAAGCGGACACCGCGCAGATGATCGATAGCGCGAATAACCACAGCCTGTGGACCAGCCTGGTCGGCGGTCGGGTTCCAGCCCATGCGACCAGTCAGAGCGTCAATGACCATGCCTCTAGGAGCCTGTGGCAGATCAAATGTCACGGCCACGTTCTCCGGATCGCGCGCCTCGACCGTGTACAGCCAGGTTGTCCCTACGGAAGCCACCAGCGGCGGAACGCTGACGAAGTACGGATCAAGATTGAAGGTTGACGTCTGGCCACCAGCTACCTCGATAACGAATGATTGCGTGGCAGTGCCGCCTCGACCATCGCTGACTGCAATCGTTACCGATTCGCGCGCATAAGCACTGCTGGTCACATTCCATTGCACTAGACCGGAACTCTGATTGATAGTCATCCCTGATGGCGCTCTGCGCAGCTGGTAGATCAATGCATCGGCATCAGCATCGCTGGTGGTGACTTGATATGCGTCAGCTGTGTTTACCTGCGCCGTTTGAATCGGCGAACTGGTGATCGAAGGATCTTGATTGTCAAATACCGACAGCGTAAAACTCTGCGTTTGTCTGCCACCGCGCGCATCCAACACGGCGATCGCCACCGACACGGGCGTTACTTGCCCCACGCCAGGCGTCCACTCGACCAGGCCAGCCGAGTTCATCGTCATGCCGCTCGGGCCATTGAGCAAGCTAAAAGTCAGTTGGTCGCCATCGGAGTCGGAAGCCGTTACTTGATACGCAAATCCCGAGCGTTTTGCGGCCGACGGTGGTGTGCTGAGGATGACAGGTAAGGCATTATCAGCTGGGGTGGTTACGAAGAGCGTAAACGATTGCTGGGCTGCTGCGCCGCGCGAATCAGAGACTTCTATCACCACCGGTTGAGAGCCAAGTTGGCCGGCAGCGGGAATCCATGTCATAGCGCCTGTATCGCTACGAATCGACATGCCGACTGGGCCGCTGACAAGTCGATAAACTAATGCGTCGCCATCGACATCCACGGCTTGTGCGATGTATGGGTATGCCGCGCCGACTTCGGCTATCGACAGCGGTATGGTGGTGAATACGGGGGCACGATTATTCGGTGTCGGTCGAGCGTTGATCGTAAAGCGTTGAGAACTGACTCCTAAGCGATTATCCGTTACGCGAATGTCAACGGTATGTAGTCCGATAGCCGTTGAATCAGGCGTCCAGCGTATCTGGCCAGTGCTAGCCCCGATCGTCATGCCCGCAGGGGCTTCGACCAATTCGAAGGTCAGCGTATCGTTGTTCGGATCGATGGCTTGCAAATCATAGCGATATTCACGATTCAAATCGGCTTCGGTGGGTGGCAAGCTGGTGAACTCGGGCGCATCATTAAGCTTGCCCAAAAATATCAGGTCATAAGTAAACTGAGTTTGATTGGGATTGAAGAACTCGGCGGATAAAAAACTGGTCTTGCCCAATGGATTGAGCGAACGACCGGGCACCAAGCCACTGAAGTCGTAGTAGGGAACACCATCGGGTGCGTAACCATCCGCATGACGAACCATCACAAGTGGGTCGCTGATATTGGCAAGACCCACCAGTAAGGGAACATCTGCAGGAAACTGACCGATATTCTCGATGGCCGTTTCTGCCAGGAAAGTTCGATTTGTCTGATTGAATGACGATCGGGCATAGACCTGGCGGAAGCTGCCACTGACGTCTGCGAATTGAGTGAAATCGATCGAGTTTGGATCCGATTGCGTTCCGGTGAGCGTTATGGTCGTCGAACCCACCAGGCCATTCGAATCGATAGCCGTAAATTCGAATTCATTGTCACCCGGACCAATGAACAATGAGACAAAAAAGTTTCCAGCCGCATCCACGCTGGTCAGAGGTACACCGTTGACCGAGATCAGATCTAACGTCGCCAATGGAAAATCGGCGACGGCCTGGCCCGTAGCCACGAGCGTCGTTCCCGCGGCCACTGAACTGCCATCCAATGGAGCCGTGACAAATAATTGAGGAGCCACCGCATCGGCTCGCCAATCGATAATCGAATCATCCAGCAGTTGGCCTACGGAAGCCGTAACTACATCGCGGCCACCGACGGACCCAGGGTAACTGAACTGAACAACACCATTGTCATCGGAAAATCCAAAGCCGCGCTGAGCATGAACACCGGCAACATCAAAGTCAACGCGAACACCCTTGAGTGGCGAACCGCTGTTATCAGCCACGCGAGCGGTCAGACGCACGATGTTGCCAATCTGCTGCGCAGCATTGGCAGGTGTCAGCACAACGGAGCTGACCTCAGCCACCGAGGAGAGCGATTGACCACCGACATAACCATACGAGTCAAACGCACCAAAGCCGTAAACGAAGACGCCAAATGGTAACGGACCCGCCAACTGATACGTACCAAGGTCGATCGGTATCTGCGCGCCGAAGAAACCGCTGTTGCCTATGGCAGAGAATTGGTTGGTGGCGATAGCTACGCCGTCGAGTTCAATTAAACCAACGTCAGCTGCAGGTGCGACAATGTTGATGAAGTTACGACTAAAGCGTTGGGCTCCGAGTATCGCGCTCTCGACCGGCGTAGCGACTGTATAGCTGGCCAGGAACTGCTCAGATGGGGGCACGATCATCATCAGCGGGTCACCCGTAAACGACGAGTTTCCACCCGGATCGGTGCGGTAGTAGTTTTGCGAGTAGGCATATTGGGCCACCAAGATCGGTCGGCTGGACACAATGTGTGCCGGTCCAACTATGGTTTGCTGGTAGAATTCTCCGCGGTCGATGGTGGCCACGACAATGCCGTTGATCGTTAGCTCGGTATCATCAGCTTGGGCAAGAAAGCGAAACAGGTCGCCGCGCGTTGAATCGGTATCGAGCGGAATGGTCACAAAGTCACGCCCCCAAGTGCGGGTGGGTGGCAATTGTTCAACCAAATGATCCGCCGCAAAAAATTGGCTCGGCACAAAAGTGGCTCTGTTACCTCCAAACACGGCCACAGGCTTTGTGCTGGTGATGATCGAACCGGTCAGATCCGGGGCGCCTGCAAAGCTGGCGCCAGCCAAGTCGCGCAGCAGGTAGGTCTCACCTCGATTGAGCGTTACAGTATGACTGGGAATTTCGAACAGCGATTTCCTAACATTCAGATAGGTCAATCTCCCTGTTGGCGCTTGAATGGTGTAGGTCTTCGTTTCGTTCAAACCAACATCCAGGTTCACTACTGTATTAAAACCTGTCAGTGGTACCACGGCGCCCGGAGTCCGCGTGGCACGAAAACGCATGGACAGAGGGCCGCTGTTTTGCCGACCACTAATGGTTAAATAATGTGTGCCAGATGATAGAACTTGAGCAGAAAAATCGAGACCATCGTTGTGCCCACCCAGGGTTTGATTGACTGGTCCAGTCAATTGCCATATCAAGGCCTGTCCACTAGTGCCAAGATTATCGAACTGGATCGTCTCACCCGCAGTCGCATCGATCTTATAGACCACGGCTGACTGACCTGGATCCAGAGTGACCTGCAAGTCGGCATCAAACGTTAACGGTGGTGCCACACCCAAGTCATCGATCTTAAACCGATAGTCGGCGTCTGCTGCCAACCCATTGCTGATCACGATCAAATACTCATCCGTCTCAGGCACAACGATAAACGGTACTCCGGGCGGTCCGGAATCCGTGTTGGAAAAGTTGTCATTAAATAGCGTTCGCCCACCGGCATGCAAAATGACCAGCCTGACTTGATCGGCATCTTGCTCTAGGCTATCAACGCGAATGCGTTGGCCGGCCATAAGATTCATCCGATAGACGACACTACTATTAGCCGGCACAGGTCCGGCCGCTTCGACGCCCAGCGCCACGTTGGGCGCCAAGGCCAGATTCTGAAGGTTAAAGCTGAAGCTGGTCGATGCATTTTCCTCACCGTGCAGAACTACATAATGCCTGCCGGTTCGAGTGATGCGAACAATACCATCGGCGTCGACAGTTGTCGCAGCACCAAAAAAGCCTTTTGCATACGGGCTATTCAAGAATGGATCGTAGATACCAATGGCAAAGGTGCCGAGCAGGGCATCAAAATTGAGCTGGTCACCAGCAGTCGCGTTAAAGGCATAGATATTTGTCTCACGTCCTATAGCGCGGGTCTCAGTTACGACCGTGTTGAGCAGCAGCGGTGTTGCAAATGTATCGAGGTCGAGTACGCGGAAGTTATAACTGCCGCTATCGGCAGGTGTATTACCAAACAGCGTTAACGTATAAGTGCCGGACTGCGGCAGGAAGAGTGGATGGAATCGTGGCATGTCGCGCACTTCGTCAAACGCATCAATGCGTGTTCCGTCGGGTGCTCTGAAATCAATGACGAGATTTTGACTGGCCGTATCGAGGCCATCGATGATGTACCTGGTACCCGCGGGCGCTGTGAATTGATAAGTGGCGTTACCGCCAGGTAAGATCGACATTGATTGTATCGTGTTGAATCCACTCTTAGTCACGACCGGGCTATCGACCAGAGTGGGCAGGATCGTCACGTTGCCCGTCTCACCCACGGTCAGCGCGCCGACCAGCAGCGTATAAACTCCATCGGCGAGCAGTAACGCAGACAGCGTATTGCCGGTTTGAGACAGTGGCAAAACGTTTCCCGCAGCATTGAGCAGTTGCCACGTTACTCGAAACGTCGGGTTGTTTTGAATCGTCAAGCCAAACCTCTGCGCTGCCACGCCCGTAAATCGAAACGCGGTCGCTTGTCCGTCGACCACATCGACACTCGTGGGCGCAGCAAACGACAGACTAGGAGCGGTGCTCAGTTCCAGCAGACGGAATGCATAAGACGGCTGGCCGAACGAGTTGCTACT
>JADLDX010000038.1 GCA_020846515.1 Pirellulaceae bacterium | reverse complement strand
AGAATCAACTCGTACGAACTGGCCTACCGTATGCAAATGTCAGCGCCCGAGGCAATGGATCTATCTCAGGAAACCGAAGCCACCCATAAGTTATACGGTATGGATAAACCGGAATGCTCGACGTTCGCGCGGCAGTGTCTGCTATCACGACGCCTGGTTGAACGTGGAGTACGATTCGTGCAGATTTTCGCTGGCAAAGGCGTGGGTGGCGATGGCAGTGTCAACGATGTGCCGTGGGACGGACACAGCGATATACAAGTGAACCATCGCTCTTGTGGTTTACATACTGACCAACCGGCTGCCGCGCTGCTCACGGATTTGCAAGCTCGCGGTTTATTGGATACCACCCTGGTTATCTGGGGCGGTGAATTCGGACGGACCTCGGATTCACAAGGCGCCAAGGGACGCGATCACAATCCCAATGGCTTCACGATTTGGTTGGCTGGCGCGGGCGTGAAAGGCGGTTCCCATTATGGTGCCACTGATCCGTTTGGTTACAAAGCTGTTGAGAACAAAGTCCACGTCAACGACTTACACGCCACCCTCCTGCACTTGCTGGGGCTGGATCATACCAAACTGACTCATCGCTTCAATGGCCGCGATTTCCGATTGACCGATGTCGGCGGCGAGTTGTTAAAGGACATACTTGTGTAGTCGCTACATGTGGCCGAATCGCTCCGCGACTCGGAAACCCCGTCACGAAGTGCCGGGGCTACAAGTGGCCGAATCGCTCCGCGACTCGGGAAACCCCGTCACGGAGTGCCGGGGCTACAGGAGGGCCGAGGGCTACAACAGCTCAGCTTTCGAGGGCGAGCGGCACCAGGACGTCCAGGGCCGATGAGAAGTCGCCTTCGCGATGCAAGACGCCATCGATATCGGGCTGGCTGAGAAAATCGACGATGGTCTCTTTGCCAATTTGGGCTGCCACGATCAATCGACTGTCTGCGCAGTTGATTGATTTCAGCAATTGGCGAGCTTGAGCGGCCAGGGCTTGGATCGACGCGGGTTGGCTATCAGCCTTGGCGTTCATGGCCACTACTAATCGGTCAGACGAAAGCCCCGGTCCGGCTGTTAGCACGGACGATAGCTCAGACGGTTTCGTGATGGTCAAAATCACGTTCAGCTTGGCTTTCAGCACGGAAGCGACGCGACTTTTTGCCGAAGCATGGTTGGCATCCACCAGTATCCAACGCGCGGATGCTTTTTTAGCCGTTCGCACGTCACAAATCGAATCCATCGAACTTGCACCAGCGTAGACAGTTCCCATCGATGTCACGCCCGTGTCGCCGGTTATCACCTTCACGTAACGAGGTGGTGCGAGCAATACAGTATCGACCGGCCATTCATCGTCGATGTTCATTTCGAGACCATAAGCGTCCGAATAGACCACGTGGGATGCCTCGCCACGATCTGAACCTGGGTCAATGACATAAGCCACAAATGGGCGGCGGGTTCGATGGCGGAGTCTCCCGATACCGGGTCTGACATAGACCAGTTTCTTACCGCCCAGTCTTTCCCCCATATCGCGGTAGACGCGAGCCAGCCCGGCCGCGTCATACTCATAGGTGCACGTGGTCGTCCACGAAGCTTGTACCCACTGGTCGTCGCTGACGTACCAACTCTGCTGATCGGAGCGAATCGGATGTCCGTCGCGGTATTGAAACTTCTCCAAGGAATATTGCTCTGGCGAAATACAACAGTCATAAATCGCCTGGACACGACCGTCTTGCGTGATGTAGCGTCTTAGACCACGCGGGGCTGGCTCGCGATCGCGAAACGGCATTTCATCGACCACCTGATCGCTATAAAAGAACAGTGTGGTTAGCTTGCCACATTTGATGATGCGAATGCGACCGCTTTGGTCGATGCCATGTTCATAGCAGTTGTTAACTGGCTTTTCTGACAGCCAGGATCGAGCGGCTGGCCGCCATTGATTGTCACCGCGGAAGCCGATCTCATGGAACAGTGGGACCATGCCGAACATCTCACATTCAGCATACTTCCACTGCACGACCGCTTTCATCGCCGATGACAAATGCTCGTCGTACTGCTGGACATACTGCTGGATCGAATCATAGAGTTCTTTCTGAGTGTAATTCATAGCGTTCACCAATAGCTACCGGTTTTTCATTCCCCTGGCCCAACATCTGCCTGGCCGGCGAGTATACCCGATCGCGGGTTGCTCTTGCTGTAGGTGAACAAATAGAAAACCTGCCCAATACTTTACATATAAAGTAATAGTCTGATCGATTATGGCGATGGCCTATTTCGATGGCAAGTCGATCTTAACGTGGGTCGAAATCCGTCGGCTAAGGCGTTAGCGGCAGTCACTTTTCTTTGATTTGTAGCGTAACGGCGATTTGTAGCGTAACGGCGCAAGCCGTACGGTGAGTTCCCTAGCAAACCAAGTCGGTACCGGACGGCTCGCGCCGTTCCGCTTCTAATCAGCCGCTAGCGCTAGCGTACGGTTTAGCCCGACTCATGATCGACGCCTTGGCCGAAACAACTGGGGCAAGCGCTTGTACCAGAGTTCGGACAGTTCATTTAACCGTTAAGTTTTTGCGGTACCTAGCTCTGCCAGGTCAAAAATCGGTCGGATTTCGACAGTGCCTTTCTTAGCCGGTGGAATGCGTGAGGCAATGGCAATGGCTTCGTCGAGGTCATCGACATCGATTATATAGTATCCGCCCAGTTGCTCGGCGGTCTCCGCAAACGGGCCGTCGGTTATCTGGCGTCTGCCATCGCGAATGCGGACGCTCGTGGCGGTTTGCACAGAGTGCAAGGGAGAGGATGCAATCCATTTCCCTTGATTCTCCAACTCTTTGCAGATCCCCATCGATTCGATCATGCACGCTTCACGTTCCTGTTCCGTCCAAGATTCTTCAGCGCCGTATATGAGCAGCATGTACTTCATTGCCCGATATCTCCCAAATGATTATTTAGCGAACTTCGCGGTTAGAGCACGTCGACACGTCCGGATTTCGTTTATTGACCATCGGCGGTGACCATGACCATCCAGCCGACGTTAAACTTGTCAGTGACCATGCCATAACATGGCGACCAGAATGTGGCCGTTAATGGCATGTCGATGGCTCCGCCTTCGGCTAAGGCATCAAAGGCGCGCCTGGCGTCGGCTTCGGTCGGTAAGGACAGTGCGAGCCGAAATCCTTCGAACTTCGATTTATCATCGCAGCCATCGGATGCCATGATTTGCATCCGGCCGACCGTGAAATCCGCATGCATGATCTTTTTCTCAAAACCCGGTTGCAGCATGCCTTCAGGTGGCGGCGAAGGGCTTTCATCGAAACGCATCACCATGCCGATCTTGGCCCCTAAGGCGTGCTGGTAAAAATCAAGCGCCTCCTCGCATCGACCGGAGAAAAACAGGTAGGGCGTAATCCTACTGGATTGAGTGCTCAGCTTTTGAAGCACCATCTGTTCCTGTTTGGCCACTTCGCCGAAGGGATCATTTTCAGCAAAGTCGGTCATTTCATAAATCGGTCGAATCTCAATGTCGGATTCGTCTGGCATCGGATTGGGACATCGCTTTACCCAATGGATGGCCTCTTCGACGGATTGGACTTCCCAAATCCAGAATCCAGCGATCAACTCTTTCGTTTCGGCGAAAGGTCCATCCGTAACTGTTCGGTTCTTGCCGGAAAAATGAACACGATAGCCAGTTGAACTGGGCTTCAAACCCTCTCCCGCTTTCATGACGCCGGCTTCGACCAACTCTTGATTGAACTGCCCCATCGCTAACATCAGTTCTTCGCTCGGCAGCGTACCCGCCTCTGAACTGGGCGACGCTTTAACCAACACCATCACTCGCATTGCTTATCTCCAAAAAAAGGGGTCAGGTCTATTTTTTCGTACTATTGGACGCGAACCGCTGTTCACGCGCTTGGATCAAGCCATTGATGGACTCATCGGCAGGACGAATCTCAAATGGACCAGTTCGCACTCCTGGGTGCTTGGACATCAATTCAATGGCATGCTCCAGACTGTCGGCTTCCAATATCAGAATGCCGCCGAGCTGTTCTTTGGTTTCCGCAAACGGGCCATCGGTCAATTGCACCCGGCCGTCGCGGAAACGGAGCGTTACGGCCTTCGATGGCTCTTGGAGAGCTTCGCCGCCAGCAAAATGCCCGCCTTTGCGAAGAAGATCGTCATAGTCAAAACACTCGTCCATCGCCGCTTGCAGTTCGGCTGGATCCATAGCGGCGAACTTCGACATGTCGGCATAACCTAGACAAATAAACTTCATTTCTCAATCCTCTGCACTCTGGTTAAATTTTGTTTCCATTCGAGCGATCAGCACGTGGACGCGTCCACCTGCTTAGCCCACGGTTTTCAGCTAAACCGGACGCTAGCGCGTTTGGCTGATTAGCCGCAGGGCGCTAGCCCACGGTTTTCAGCCCAGATTAAGATCGACGCGCAGTTCAGTTCAGTTCAGTTCAGTTCAGTTCAGTTCAGTTCAGTTCCCGCGAACGCACAACCACTGATCGAACGTGGCGCTGTTCCAATAGTCGATTGGCATTCGGCGGAATCGACAAAGTAATCGATAGAATTTATGGCGTGAGAGGTAAACCAGTCAGGCGGTTGATTTTTTCTCGAAGGAATCGTTGCTCAGTGGCTTGTTGCGAAAGTTCCAACGCCGTTTGAAAGGCAGTCTTCGCCAGTTCCGTCCGGCCCAATCGCGCGAGCAATTCACCACGAGCCGCGTGCGCCAGCGTGTAATTGACCAGTTGACCGCCAATCAGGATCGCGTCAATCACCTCCAATCCCGCCAATGGCCCATCCCGCATAGCCACGGCCACCGCGCGATTGAGCCTGACCACAGGGCTAGGATTGATCAGCATGAGAACGTCGTACAGCGCGACAATCTGCGACCAATCCGTATCGGACGGTGTCCGTGCGTCGGCATGAACAGCGGAGATCGCGGCTTGAAGCGTATACTCTCCAAATCGCCGACTTCGAATTGCCAGTTCCACCAGCTGTTTACCCTCGGCAATCATGGCTTGATTCCACAGGCTGCGATCTTGATTCTCAAGCAAAACGATATCGCCCGCATTGTCGGTGCGCGCACTTCGCCGCGACTCGTGGAGCAACATGAGGGCCAGTAGACCGCGAACCTCTGGATCAACATGCAGTTCCAGCAGCAACCGGCAGAGTCGAATCGCTTCACTGGAAAGATCGGTGCGGGTCAGCGACTCACCGCGGGAGGCGGAATAACCTTCGTTGAATATCAGATAGATCACCGACAACACACCATCTAAACGCTCGGGCAAGTCACTCAGGTCCGGCAGTTCAATAGGGATTTTTGCGTCGCGAATTTTGGCTTTGCCGCGTACCAAGCGCTGGGCCATCGTCTTCGGCTCGATCAAAAAAGCACTGGCGATTTCTTCGGTCGTTAAGCCACATACCTCACGCAACGTCAGCGGCACTTGAACGCTGGGGTCAATCGCCGGATGACAACAGGTGAAGATGAGACGCAATTGATCATCTTGAATCGTGTGTCCGCGTTGAGTTTCATTGGAATCTCGAATAGCATCCAACCGCCGATTGACGTCTACGGCCAACTCGCCCAATTTCGCACTCCGTCGGATCCGATCAATCGCTTTGAATCGGCCACATGAAATCAACCAACTAACCGGGTTTTCCGGAAGACCATCGGTTGCCCATTGAGTCAGAGCGTTGGCAAATGCGTCTTGCAACGCGTCTTCGGCCAAGTCGAAATCCTTCAACACGCGGACCAACGACGCAAATACTCGACGCGACGATTGCGTGAACACCTCTTCAATTTGTTGAGCAGTCATCTGAGCCATGGCCAGCCATCAAACACGTAAGCAAAATTAACTCGGAACCAAGGTCAATTCGGTCGGTAGCCAATTCTAACCAGAATCGAAATTGGAAAACCTAAATCTATAGTGCGCCGTCAGCATCTGGTCACATCTGCAGCTTCCAAGCAACTCGCAAGCAGTTTCCAAGCAACTTTATCGCGAAGTTATTGCAACTTTAGTGCCCTGAGCAGTCTGTCCGATGGCAACTGGCATGTGAGGCTGGCCAGTGGGTACAATTGAGAATTCTTTGAACGATCGACATTTTACGTCCAGTTAACATCCACAAAGTGGCCGCACTATGCAACGCAGCATCCCTCTTTTGATCGTCGTCGCGATGGCTCTTTGGATCGCACCCGCCATCAGTCCACTGGTCGCTCAAACGAAGCCAGCTCCTAAACCAGCTCCCAAAGCGCCGAAGGTACCAGGGCAACTGACGCCGGAGATCAAAATGCATCAGGACGGCGTGCGTATGACCATGCTGGCCGAACATCCTGCTCTGATGACCCCCACGGGCATTGATGTGGATGCACAAGGCCGAATTTGGCTAATCTCTTGCCATACCCACTTTCGTCCCGAAGGTTATGAGGGACCGGTGCATGACGAGGTACTAGTCTTCGATGCCGATGGCTCGAATCGCCGAGTCTTTTATAACCGGACGACTGCGACCATGCATGTCAAGCTCGGAAATGATGGCTGGGTCTACCTGTCCCAGCGCGATCGTATCCTACGTGTGAAGGACAGCGATGGTGATGGTGTCGGCGACATCGAAGAGAACGTGGCTGTGCTCGATACGGTGGCCGATTATCCGCACAATGGACTGAGCGGTATGGCCTGGCATCCCAACGGAGGTTTGGTCTTTTCGCTGGGGGAGAATTTTGGAAAAGATTGGACACTGACGGCCGCTGATGGATCGAAGGTCAGTGGACGTGGTGAAGGTGGTGTCTTTTGGGCTAAAGGCGACGGTAGCCAAATGCGACGCATCGCACGCGGCTTTTGGAATCCGTTTGGTCTACTGGTGCGCGCCGATGGCGAAATCTTTGCTGCCGAAAATGATCCGGGCAGCCGACCACCCTGCCGGCTATTGCAAATTATTGAAGGCGCTGACTATGGTTTTCAGTGGGTCTATGGCAGCGCGCCGATTCATCCGTTTGTGGCCTGGAATGGTGAATTGCGCGGGACGCTCGGCATGATTCATCCCAGCGGCGAAGGCCCCAGTGCGATCGTGCAGTTGGGCGGTGGTGTTCTCATTCCATCTTGGAGCAGTCACGCAATCGAGTACTTTCCGCTGCAGCGCTCTGGAGCTGGATATACTTCGAATCGCGTTGTAGTCATCAGCGGCAGCGAATATTTTCGTCCTGTAGCCATGTCACCCGTGCCTTCCAATGTCCCATCCTCCTCCAAATCAGCCTACACGTTTTATGTTACCGATTGGGTGT
>JADLDX010000037.1 GCA_020846515.1 Pirellulaceae bacterium | reverse complement strand
TAACACTTCGTTGATTGCTCCTAACCAAACTCAAGTCATGGAGCAAGATCCACTGGCTGTCCAGAACTCGTGGCAGCCAGGTGTGGCCCGCGATCTGGGCACCACCAATCTGCTCGACCCCGGTATGCGCATGGTTCTACCGGGCACAGCCGGCACGACGAATACCTATTACCTGCGTGTGCGCAGTAACAATCGTGGTCCAAGCGATCCGCAATCCAAGTTGCAGGATGGCAATGCCCTCCGCGAAGGCAAGACGGCTGGCGCATATCGATTGCAGGTTCGCTTGCAGCAGACAGACGAGGTTGCCGGATCATCCTTACACTATGCTGATGTGCGGTTCGCCACGAACGGTTTGGAAGCCCTGGCCACGCCGGTCCACTCGCCGCTGGTGGGCGATAATGCCACGACCACGCCTGGTACACAGCTGGCAGCCTTAAATTTGGGCGACATTGGGCGATCCGACCGCGGCGCTTTGACGGCTGCTGGGCAACTGAATTCGGGCACCGAAGTGGTGTGGTATGAGTTCAGTGTTCGTCGCAACGATGTGCAGATTATTCCGCCTGCTGGTGCGGCTCTGCCGACTTCACCCACCCACGTGTCGATGGTCTTCGACATCGATTATGCGGACGGCTTCGGTGGTCCGAATACGAACCTATGGGTTTACAACAAGGCTGATGGACGCCTGGTGTACATGGGAACGGACTCGAACATTTTGGATGACCGCGCTGCGCCGACAGAGGGATCCGACGTCGATGACTTGACACGCGGTTCGGCCGGTTCGCGCGATCCGTTCATTGGAACGCAGGCCCTGCCAGTGGGCGACTACTTCGTCGCCGTCTCGAGCAATCGCGTGCACTCTGTGGCCATGGGTCAGTTCCAGTCAGCTACCGGTATTGCCAATGGAGCCAATTCGACGCTGACGCGTCTGGAACCGATCGAGTCGGTACGTCGTGTGGCCGAAGATCGCTTTGAGATAACACAGCGCGTCAATCCGTCGACCGCGCAGGCCCCGCTTCAAGTGGCGTTTTCTTCCACTGCAGGTGCGCTCAATACGAATAACCAGGTCCCATTCACCCTTGGTGATATGGTGGCCTACTCCATTCGCAATAACGGCAACAATTCGTTGCTGCAGAATCTCAACGTCATGACCGGTGCAACCGAAGCGAATGTGAGCACGACGGTTAATGCCGGTACCAACTATCAACTGCGCGACATTGCCATGCGCATCGATGGCGGATTGATGGGTTACCATATACCGATCAATACGGGTGCCAACTCGGTAACTGACGCAACCAGCGGCATCTATGTGCAGACGAACATCGCCGGCACCACGGGCGCGACAACCAGCCCTGGGGCCAGCGGCATTACGACCTTCACTACCGAAGCCACTGGTGCCACGACCTTCGCAATCCAGCAGCGCAACCAAACCGCCGGTGCTAACACGCCAGTGGGCGATGGTATTCAGTTCAACGGTCTGACATTCTGGTCAGATTTGAACCGAACCAACGCATCGTTGATTGGTGTGGCGGTCGGCTCGCGCGGCAATGGCATCACGTCATTTAACCGAGCGGTTTTTGATGCCAACAACGCGGTAATCGGCGTTAGTCCTGTTGTGAATTTCAACGCGACCAACGTGGTATATGCGATCAACCCGGCCACGGGCGCTGCCCAGAACGCAACGGGCACCAATACACGTACTGGCAACGCCGTCGTCAACGGCGCGGGTACCAACATTGTGGAAATGGGGCGATTCCTGTCAGGTACTCTCGCCAATCGCTTTACGGACGGTACCGTTACTGGCTTGGCCAAGATCGGTAACAACTTGTACGCAGTTAGCAACCTTGGGGAATTGTTCGAGGCCAATGTTGGCCCGGGTAACAACCAGTTCGCCGCTAACTTTACGGTCAATACTGCAACTGAACTCTATTCGGGACGGTTGCCCATCAATACGTTGCTTGACAACGGAGTGCCGATTACTTTTGCTGGTCTATCGGCCGGTCCTGCCAATCTGGTAGATGGAAATGGCGTTTCTTTGGCGAACGTTCTGTTCGGTATTACCAATACGGGTGTGATCTACGCATTCGATACCGCTGGTAACCCACGCAACATTTTCCCCGGTGGCGTCAATAAAGTTCAATCCGCCTCGGGTGTAGGCGCTTCGTTCGGATTGGCCTTCTCGCCATTGGATGTGAACCTGTGGCACATCACGAACACTCGTGAGACCGATCCTGGGCATAATTCGCCGCTGACGTTCAACAACTCGCGCCCACTGCCAGAAAACGATCGACGCAGTTTGTACTTTGGTTTTGAGCAAGCTGGAACTACCAATCTCCAGCAGAACGGCATCTGGACCAATCGACACTCCGTGTTCAACAATACGGTCGATCTACCTGGTGGTGCCAAGGGCGCCATTGAAAGTCTGCCCATTGATCTAAGCGGTTATAGCGCTGACGATTTGCCGATGTTGTATTTCAACTACTATCTGCAAACCGAAAATGCCAACGCTTTCAATCCCAATGATACGGCCTTCATGAAGGATGCCTTCCGGGTGTATGGCACCGTTGATGGATCCGCTTGGACTTTGCTGGCAACCAATAATTCGCAGAATAATAGTCGCACGTTGCCCAATACGTTCGTAGATAATTTTGATGAATACGACCAAGGGATCAGCAATTACGTCGACGCTTTCGGCAATCGCACGATCACCCAAGAGTTGTTTGATGTCAACGACGGTGGTGCGCCGAACAACTGGCGTCAAGCTCGAATCAATCTGTCGCCTTTCGCCGGCAATCAGGACCTGCGATTGCGGTTCGAGTTTTCAACCGGTGGTACATTTAATACCGGTAATCCGCTCATCGGCGGTGTTGAGCTGTCGGTAGTACCGGCTGTCGAATTAACCGACGGCCATACGGTTACGGTTACAACAACCGACCAGCAGGTTGCTCAAGCAGCCACGTTCGAATTTGATCTGGGTTTGGTGCTGAATATGCCTGGCGGGGCCAGCATTCCGGCTGGATCCACGCTGAATCTGAACGGCACAGTCTTCCTATTGGATACAGTGGCTGGACCAGGGGTCTTGGTCTATTCACCAACAGCCACGCCCGCTCAAGTAGCTCAAGGCATGTTGACCCAGTTGCAGGCTCTAGGATTCGCAGGCTACATCCACGCGACTCGGTCCAACGTGCTCGTGTTACCGACCGGTGGTTTGACGCCACCGGGAACTTATGCGGTAACTGGTTTGGTTGAAAGTCAAGTCATTGAAGGCAGACCAGGCACCACTGGTGTTCCAGTGCCTGTGCTGGCCAACACGGCCAACTATGCCGCTGGCGCGACAGCCGTTCGAAATGCTCTCCGTACGGCGATGGCCAATCAGCTAGCCAATGGTCAGACCGGTACTTTCTCGGTCTATGGTCAAACGATTCGCATGTTCAAGTACAACGTTTCTACCACTGCGCCGCTAGGGATAGCGTCAACCCGCTATGGTGATCGGTTTGGTGTTAATAACAACGGAACTGGTATTGGTGCCGGTGTGGCGGAACGTGGTCAGAATAATGCTGTCAACGGTGTTTTCGTTGACGACATTATCATTGGCTTTGCAGAACGCGGCGAGCAAGTTTTTAATGCTCCGCTGGGCAACAACACTCAGTTCGGCGCCAACTTCTTCCCCAATCGCGATTACGAGCCAAACGGTTTTAATAGCGGCGGCAATTTTGAAGAAAACGAAGAAGGCCGCTTCCAGCTCGAGATTCGCACCGCTAACGATTACGGAATTTCGTACCCGCGCAGCGTGGGTGCTGTACCACCGCCATCGGACTTTTTCTTGCTCAATACGTGCGACACAAACAATCGTGCGACGTCATCGTTGGCTTTGCGGACGCCTGCCGCCGGCGCGATTGCGGATGGAACCACGTTCACTCTGAGCGACGGAACCAACCTGGCCACATTTGAGTTCGACGTCGTCAATGGTAATGTCGATATCGCCCGTGGAACCGCTGCTGGCAACATCGCCATCTCGATTACCTCGAGGATGACTGCTGGCGAAGTGGCTCGCGCAGTTAGAAGTGCCATTAACCTGCAAGCTTTGGTCAATGTGACCGCTTCGGTACAAGGGGAAATGGTCAGCGGGGTAGCGGACCTCGGCCCAGCGACCGACGATCTTGTGTTCTTGAATGGTAAAGCGTCCATTGGTCGTACAGGCCAGGGCTTGCCAGCCGGTTCGCCACTGACATTGGTGACTTTTGGTCGTGATATCGCTGGCCAGGAAGATCTGGGCGACACCAATCGCTCGCGCGAAGAACAGGGACAATTGATTGTTTCGTCGACTTCGTTCAGCTTTGCATCGCAGTGGGGTGTACGCTTGGACGACACTCCAAGCCCAGTCTCGCCGCGTAACTTGCCATCGTTCAATGTGAACCGTTTGGCCGTTGGTGCGGTGCTCGTCAACAACATCTTCAATAGCAACGTGGCCGGTGGTGTGACCATCGTTGGTGACTTGTCGACGACGTTGCGTCCAGTGGTCAATGCCTCGGTTGGTCGATTGATTAACAACACATTCCATGGCACGCGTGCCAGTGATAGTGGCGTTAGCGTTACCGGTGGCGCATCGCCCACGATCATGAATAACATCTTCTCAAACTTCAACACGGCCATAGCTGCCGACGCGGCCAGCACAGCGGGTACTGTGGTGGGTGCGAACGTGTTCAAGACGAATAACAACAATGGTCTCAGCGGCTCATTCCCAATAACTCTGGCCGCGGCCGATCCTCTGTTCGTCAATCCAACTGCCGCTAATTTCTATCTGGCTGCTAGCTCCCAAGCGATCGACAGTTCGCTGGAAGCCCTAGCCGAACGATTGTCGCTGAGCACTATGCGTAGTGCGTTGGGCTTGCCACCAAGTCCTATGCTGGCACCAGACCGTGACATCTTCGGTCAACGACGCGTCGACGATCCAACGATCAGCACGCCAGCTGGTTTAGGTTCGAACGTGTTCAAGGATCGTGGTGCGACCGACCGAGCTGACTTCGCAGCCCTGCAAGCCGTACTATTGCAACCACAGGACAACGACTCGGCCAACGTCGATGTCGATCGTACGATCAGTTACGTACGCGTAAGTTCTGGCTTGTTGGATTACTTCTCCATCTTGTTGCAAGACGGCGAAGGCATTGGTCCTAACTCAGCCACCGTGACACCTTCGGCAATTCGTTTGACGGAAAACGGTCGATTACTGGTTCCTGGCGTCGACTATACCTTCGGCTACAACATCAATAGCCGAACAGTTCGCATGACACCGCTGTCAGGAATTTGGCGCAGCGACAGCGTTTACGAAATCACGATGAACAATCGTGATGGACGCGCTCTGCAAGTAGGTAGTGGTGCGGCGATTACTGCTGGTGATACGGTCACGGTGACCCTGCCGGACAGCACCACTCGGGTACTGACGTTCCGCAAGACGCCGAGTGTTGCACCACTGGATGTGGTGGTCTCCAACCAAGATTCTCCATATCAAGTCTCGTTGAAGGTCGTCGAAAAGATCAATCAACTGGGCGGTGGTGTCAGCGCGTACCTGCAAGGTAGCGGGTTGATTATGGTGGTCGGTTCGAATGCGTTAGCTTCTTCTCGCGCTACATCTGCCGTCGTCACGAATATCAATGCGATTCGCGACTTGGCTGGTAACGCACTGGCGGCCAACCGTGCCAATACCCTGACGCAGTTCACTATCGTCATGCCGGATGTACGGGTTGATTACGGAGACACTAGCGCGACACCGACACTGCAAAGTGTCAATGGTGCCCGGCACGCACTGTTGCCGGTCGACGCGCCTCTGCTGGCACTGGGCCAGTTTGCTGATGCCGACGGTGATGGTGCACCGACCGCGTCAGCAACAGGTGATGACAACGATACGTTTGTCGACCTGCTAACGCTGGGCAGCCTGGGCGGCGTCGTGCAAGGTCCGTCAGGTCCGGCTACGTTGCTTATGCCCGCCGGAGCGACACCGGGATTAGACGGCCAACGCTTGGTAATCACGGATCCACTCCTGAAGAGTATTACCGTTGAGTTCAATACGGATGCAGCGTTCACCGCGGGCAACGTGGTTGTCGATGTCCTGCTCAGTGACACGGCTGCACAGGTGGCCACCAAATTTGCCACCGCAGTCAACAATGCTGTGTTAGCGGGTCGTGTTGCGGGAATTGCGGCTGTGGCCAGCAGCTCGTCCGTATCGCTCGGTGGTACCGGCCAGCATCAATTCAATTTGATCGCCGCGCCAGCCGTGACCCGGCTACCTGTGGGCAATGTGGAATTGCTCATGCCTGCAACTGTGTCGACCGCCTTGGATGGTTTGGCTTTCCGCGTTATGGATGGTGCGGGTAACGTCGTCACCTTTGAGATCAATGACACATCGCTGGCACCGGCACCGGCTCTGGTGACAGCTGGGTTTGTCGGGGTAGATGTCAATTTGGCCACGGCCACCCCTGCCCTGCTGGCCAACGCCATTGCGACCGCGATTAACGCTCAACGTGGTTTAGGTACAGTTGCTCTCGGCGTAGCGTCGGTGATCGGCAATTCGGTTATCATTCGCGCCAATGACGAAGACGGTGTTAGCTTTGGAAGCATCTTCAATGCCAGGGCCAATGCTGTTCCCGTGACAGTTGTCTCCACTGGTTCAGGCGTCGTGGATGCTTGGATCGACTGGAATGGCGACGGCGACTACATCGATGCCGGTGAGCAGGTCTTGACCGGCCGGATGGTTCAGGCCGGCGCCAATGTCTTCAACGTCACCACACCGACTACTGCACGGATTGGATTTACGACCAGTCGTTTCCGATTGAGTGTCATGGGCGGCTTGCTGCCTGATCAATTGGCCGTAGGTGGTGAGGTCGAAGATCATTTGCTTGAGATCGTCGATGGAACTCCCCCCGTGGCTGTCAATGATGCATACACCATGGCCGAAGACGGTGTCTTGACCGTTGCCATACCTGGTGTGCTTGCAAACGATACTGACGTTGACAACGTACTGGGCGCCTTGCGAGTCTTTGATCCCAATCCGGCTACGCCTAACGTGGAGCCGGTTGTTTCACCAGTGAACGGGCAATTGTCTCTCAACACGGATGGCTCATTTACCTATACGCCAAACCTGGATTTCTTCGGTACAGACTCGTTTGTGTACCTCGTTACCGATCCTCGGCTATTGAGCAACACGCCTGCGACGGTGACGATCACTGTCACGCCGGTGAACGATGCCCCGCTGGGCATCAACGATACGATTACGATTTTGGAAGACGCCGTCACGACTTTGCCAGGTTCTACTTTCTGGGGCAATGACCAGCGTCACTTCCGCAACGATCCGAACGAAAACGGTCAGATACTGACCTTGATCAATGCTGTGAACATTTCGCCGGCCGGTGGCGTCGTCAGCGTGACCAATGACACGCTCAGCTACACACCACCTGCGCATTACAACAATGCGATCAATGGTCCAGCCATCGTGGTGCTGACGATACGGGACAGTGGAGTAGCCGGTGGTGATGACAACCCACTGACAACCACCAGCACGTTGACCATTAACATTACATCGGTCAACGATCGTCCCGAATTCACGATGCCAGCGGTTCACGCGACGACCGAAGATGCTGGTCTGGTGACGCAGCCTGGCTTTATTACAGGTATCCGTCCCGGTCCCGTGGTTGCAACAGACGAAGGCACAGGACCAGCCCTGGTGCCTGAAAATCAGACCATTTCGTTCAATGTCACCGCCCAAATTCCTGCACTGTTCAAGACATTGCCATTGATCGATGCGGCCGGTCAATTGACTTACGAACTCCAACCGGATGTCAATAGGATTCTTCTGGACATACCGGGCAATGTACCAGGCTTCTCGCCAATCCTGGTCGAGGTTATTGCACAAGATACTGGTTCCGACGTCGCTCCGAATTTACGCGTCTCGCTGCCAGTTACCTTTACCATTCAACCGACCGAGGTTAACGACGTCCCTGAGTTTGACATCAAACCTGAGGTCACTTCGCTGGAAGATGTTGGTCTGGTAACCGATACGAAGTTTATGCCAGTCCGCCGACCTGGTCCGACCACGGCACTGGATGAAGTGAATCAAGAGTTGGAAGTGGTCATTAGTGCCGATCCGGCTGCGTTTACGCAACTGCCAAGCGTTGACCTGACCACTGGTACGCTGACCTATATCACCGCTCCGCACATCAATAGCTTCACCGGCCAAAGCCTGGTCGTGGGCGTGACAGTGCGTGAGAAGTTGGTGCCAACCAGCGCTACCACGAAGAGCTTCACGATCAATGTGACGCCAGTCAACGACGCGCCAGAGTTTACGATCAAGGCCACATCGACACCGATGGAAGATGCCGGGATTGTCACCGAGGCGGGCTTTATCACTGGCATTCGTCCTGGCCCAGTGATTGCTATCGATGAAGGTGTGGCTCGCGAGAATCAAACGGTTTCGTTTAATGTCACCGCCCAGATTCCTGCGCTGTTCAAGACCTTGCCATTGATCGATGCCGCCGGTCAATTGACCTATGAACTCCAACCGGACGTCAATAGGATTCTTCTGGATATACCAGGCAACGTACCAGGCTTTTCACCAATTCTGGTTCAGGTTATTGCTCAAGATACCGGAT
>JADLDX010000036.1 GCA_020846515.1 Pirellulaceae bacterium | reverse complement strand
TGGTCAGTGACTGATAACTCGATGGCGACTTAAAACGGCGAGCTAAACATATGGCAGGTGGCGGAGGAGGTCCGGCAGTTCCCAAACGGAAAGCCGCGGCCAGCGACGATGACGAGATTCCGGCTCGCGAAACGGTCCCGGTAGACGATGAAATCGACTTTACGCCGATGGTCGATATCGTTTTCCTGTTGCTGATTTTTTTCATGGTCGGAACCAAGATCACCCGTTCACCCAAAGTCGAATTGCCGGAATCGTATAACGGCAAAAACGTGGTGGAAAAGGAATTCGTCATCGTGGCTTTGCGAAAAGCCGGTGAAGATGCAGCGGATGTGCTGCGCATGGATGGCACTTCCTTCTCTACCGACATCGAACAGCAAGAAGCTGAAATTGCAGAGTATATCGAGAAGGAATTGTCCAGCGAGCGTAATCAGGTGCTGGTCAAAGCGGCCGGCGATGTTCGATATGGCGAAGTCGAACGCGTGCGTCAAGCCATCGCCGGCGTGTTGGAAGATGGCCAGTCGGTGCATATCGCCGTGCGCTAAATGGGTCAGAGCTGAAACCTCCTGTAACCTCCAGTAACAAAATGCCGGACTCACCCCACCGTTTCACCAATGGCCAGTACAACAATTAGTTGATCCGTAAAGTAATATTATGTCTGTGCGTTTCAAATGCCCTAACTGCCAGGCGGTTCGCAACCTGCATCCACGGATGATGGGCCGAGAAATTCGTTGCCCGCAGTGCGAACAACCGGTGGCGATCCCTTCGCAAGAAGAGATCGATGCAGCCCGGCGCGAACGCGAAGCCGAGAAAAAGTTTCTAGCAGCTGCCCAAAAGATTGCTCAGACGGGCGTTTACGATTCACCGGCAGCCAAGACTGATCAAACTACCAAAAAACGAAAAGCGGCTCGGCCCGCGACTCCACCGCCCAGCTCCAGTAGCGATGACGAAATCGAAGAACCAATCGTCCAACGTCGCTCGCTGCCACACGACCATATTGATATGACTCCCATGGTGGATATCACCTTTCTACTCCTGATTTTCTTCATGAGTACGGCGAACTTCACCCTGCAGAAATCGCTCGAAGTGCCCGTGCAAAAAGATCAGAAGGCCAGCACGCGAGCCATGCAAGTACCAACCAGCGAGACGCAAGACTCGGTAACTGTGCAGATCGACGAGTTCAGCGCCTATTTGGTATTGATGCCCGATGGCACCGATCGCGAAGCGGCTAGCAAGCCCGATTTAATGATGGCATTGGAGGAAGCTCGCAATGCGTCCGGCGGTGTCGATCCACCCGGCAAACTAATCGTCGAAGCGCATCAGGATTGCGCTCACAAAGCCGTCGTCGTGGCCTTGGATGCCGGTAGCGATTTGAAGTTCGAAAAGTTTCAAGTCAACGTGGTAGAAGAGTTCAACTAAGGGCGGGGCTGTCTGGCTTCTGCCTCAACGTACCCTCCCAAGCGCAGCGCCAGGGAGGGTCAAAAAAACACGCGCTGAAGCGTGTTTTTTCGGGGAGGGGGCATGCGCCGCAGAGGCGAGTTCGCAGCGGAATACTTAATACTTCAAGCTCTGGTTAGTCGTGGCCGGCCCTCCCCGCCCACGCTGGCGCGGGTCGACCCTCCCACAGCTGCTAAGCAGCGGGAGGGTTAGTTGAACTAACCCCGTGTCAACTCTGAGCGGAGCAGCGCCAGCCGCGCCTGCTTTATGGATGCTCTGGCACGTAGTGAAACTGACCTTTGTTCTCTTGAGCCAACTGACGCATCAGTTGCTGGCCGTCTAGCGAAAAATAGGCGATCGCGTGAATCGGCACGCGTACCTGCGTGCCGTTGAGAAAATCTTCGACGCGATTGATGTCGCGCAGGTGGCCGCAGACATCGACTTTGGTTACGCCGTCGGTCAGCAAGTAAATGGCATCGGGCTGGCGCTCGATGGCCCAGGCCAACGCATCGTTGGGTGGTCCGCCAGAGTCCAGCTTGACCGTGTCAATCCAGCGCCGCGCATGCTCGATGTTTTCAGCCGTGGCCATCAGTCCGTGAGTGGCTCTTTCGCGACTACCCGGTTCGGGTATCGCCACCACCTCTTTCGCAAAGAAGACTATATAAAATCGCTGAGTCGGCCGCAGGCTCATCAGCGATCGAACCAATTCCAGCTTCGCGGATTCCCAGGCACCACCGCGCATACTGCCCGAGCTATCGACCACGTAACAGAAATAATTTCCCCCGCTGGCCACGCCGAAAAACTGACCGCCCAGTTTCGGAGCACCGCCCTTCCTTCCTCCGCCGGATGACGTTCCCGAGCGACGCCCGCGATTCGGCTGGCCGCTACCCGCGGCCAAAGCCACCGCGCTGGCCATCGATAAACTTGGGGCCGCGCTGGTCAACGCGGACGCATCCAGGGCCGATGAATCCAACGTCTGCTGTAACTCGGAGAGATCCGTTGACATCTCTGGGCTGGATGCATTGGCCACTGGATCACTCGTCGGTAGTTCCACCGGTTCGGTTAACTCCAGTTCCTGTCCCACTTCGATATCCGCCGGTGCTTCCGCAGCGGTGAGAACTTGCGCACCCAAACTGGCCGCTTCGCGATCGGGCCGATAGGTCATCATGCCCAGGACGATTAACAGTCCGCTATGCCCTGCCAGACTAAGTCCCATGCCACCCAACCAACGCTTAGAAAACGATGGCGCTGTCGGAGCATGCTCTGTGGCCACGCCCGCCAGTTGGTCAAAACTCTCGACGGGTAAATCAATTTCCTCGGCTTCCTCGACGAAACCATCATCCAGCTCTTCGAGGCAATCGCTTGGCCCTGCGGCTGGCGCGGATGACGCGCATGAATCATCCAGTACAGGTAGCTCGAGGGCACGTGCGTTGGCCTGGCGCTGGCGTTCTAAAGCCAGCGGTAGATAATACTCCCAACCCAACAACTGGCTCTTGGGGGCAGGACCAGTCCCTAGCGTCTCAGTCTGTAGTTTCGCAGTCAGCGGTGCCTCAGTCAGCGGTTCCTCAGTCAGCGGTGTCTCAGTCTCTAGAGTCTTAGTCGCGCCGCGCGCTGGATCGACGCCTCTGTCATCGTCAAGCTGCTCATCCTCAAGCGGCTGCTCGATAGCATTGTCGGGAGCGTTGTTGGGCGCCTTATTGGGATAAACATTTCTTGAATAAGCCAGCGGGACAACGGGACTTCGCTGGCGTGCTGGCCGGTCATCCACGGGAGGCTCCCATGTTGCCTGCTCTGCCGGTGCTGCATCAAACTCGCGCAGCCAGTTTCGCAAGCGAGTCACCTCGCCACCGCGCGCATCGCCCAGAGCCGACTGAAGCTCCGTGACTTGAGCCTCCAAACGCGCGGCCCGCGCCGCGCGTTGTAACACCACCAGCAACTCATCCCCACGCTGGACCATCTCCTGGTGGGGCAAGTCATCTACCTTGATCTGCGTATTCTGTTCCATGGCCCTTTGCATCCTCAGCCTGTTTGGTCCGTTGTCAGCAGTTGCCAACAATCTCCACAAACCCCACCTTCGGGTCAAGTGGGCACCCGAACTGCTCTTGGCCTGATTTGCCCACTCATACTATAAGGGGCCGTCAACCCCAACCGCCGCGTTCGTTAGGAAGGCTGAGAGGACATACGGAATGCTAGCAAACATCACCATTCGATCGTGGATCGCTGAGCGTTACGTAGTTATGTCGATGGTCGTAACGCTGGTCATGACCATGGGCTTATGGATGTTGGGCTCGCCCGTCGCATCGGCCCAATTACCGCCGATACCAAATCCAACAGTACCCAGCCTGGAGTCGGAGCCGGCAGCGGGCAGTGCACCGGCAAGCAGCGGTAGCGTGGCGACACCCCCAGCCGGAGCGACCACGGGTGCTCCGCGTAGCAAACGCGTCGGAGGAGCGCCGACATTGCCGACCGATGCCAATCAATACTGGGAAGAATATGACCTGCGGCCCTACACCAAGGAACTGGCCACAGTGGATCGGCCGCATCAAGCGATCATTGACTGGATATTGCGAGACACGGGCACCGATGCCTGGTTTACCGATCCGTTTGGCTTTATCAATGCCGATCGCAATACGCTGCGGGTTTATCACAACGAACAGATGCATCAACTGGTGCGTCAGGCGCATGAACGTTTCGTCAATGGCACGACGGTGCCTCAATTGTTTGGCATGCGCTTGATTGCAATTGGCAATCCCAACTGGCGGACGCGTGGCCACACGTTGCTGCGCAGCGTGGCGGCTCAGTCGCCGGGCGTGCAAGCCTTTTTGGCTAGCAAAGAAAGCCATGCCTTGTTGATGGCCATGCTGCGTGGCCGCAGTGACTTTAAAGAATTGGCCAGTGTGAACATCACCACTCACAACGGTCAACCGCAGGTGCTTGAGCAATTGCGTAGTCGTAATTTCGTACGTGAGTTTCAGCCGGCGGCAACCTGGCCACCCTACATTCCGGTCACGGGCGAGATCCAGGAAGGTTATCGCTTGCAGGTCAGTCCTCTGTTGAGTTTGGACAAGCAGTCGATCGACATCGTCGTCAAATGTCACATCGATCAAGTGGAACGCTTGAGCAATGTGACGTTGGACTTGCCGCTGCAGAATGGTCAATTGCACAGTGGACAAATCCAGGTGCCGCAGTTGGCATCGTGGCGTCTCCATGAACGATTTCGCTGGCCGGCTGATGAAGTGTTGATTCTCAGTTGCGGCGTGGTAGCCTCGCCGCAGTCGCCGGCCAACAATACCCTATTGGGTCAGGGCTCGAGCATTATTGGGCTAGATCGCATTCTGCCGCAAACCGGTGACCGGGCGGATGCTCTGTTGGTCATTGAATATCTGGGTGATGCCAATCGCCCCGGCGCTCCGACGGTCACCCCGACCACGAACCTGGGTCAAACGCCCGTAAATCCGCTCAGCCGCGGACGATACTAGTCGACGAATCGCTCGTAGGCGAATCGCTCCGCGACTCGCGAATTGTGGGCGAATCGCTCCGCGACTCGCCAAAAATTTCCCCGCGACTTGTCTGCGACTCGTCCAAACCTAGGCTGGTCACCTAAGGTCCGCTAGCCGATCAAGATTGGTCGGTGGGGTTGTCAGTTTCCGTGCATTGATGCACACTGGCTTGATAAGCCGTTCCGAATCTGACGCGGTTTCTGTCGTGGGTTCCGTTGCGGTAAAAACAGTCCGTTCGTCAGCACAAAGAGCCGTTCGATTCGGGTATTGGGCAACTAGAATATTCAGGCACTTAGATTTCGGAGTACCAACCCAGGTGGGACGTGCGCTTGTGAGCAACCTTTCAGAGAACCCAGCCGAGTTGTGGATTTACGTGGGCCGTGTTTTTCTCGCTGGATGTGCCTTAACCCCGAATCGGACGTGTGGACGTGCTTAGAAGCAAAAGCGATCGAGTTGTCATCACCGGCTTGGGGGTGGTCAGCCCGTTGGGCTGCGAGCCCGAGAGTTTGTGGCAGAATGTGCAAGCCGGCAAAAGCGGAATCAGCCCATTACGAGCCTTGCCGGCGGCGGCCTTGCCGATCCATTTTGGCGCGGAAGTCCATGACTTCACAGGCGATATAGAAAACTACGGGCCGCTGGACAACCAGCTCAAGCGGGCCATCAAGAAGAACATGAAGGTGATGTGCCGCGAGATCGAGATGGGTGTGGCTGTCTCGCAAAAAGCCATTGCCCATGCCGGTCTGACGCCGAGTTCCGGAGATCCGCAGCGAACGGGGGTCTTGTTTGGTTGCGACTACATTCTGACTCGTCCGGAAGAGTATTCCGATGGCGCCCAGCATTGTCGCGACGAGCAGGGCGTCTTTCATATTGAGCGTTGGCCGGTCGACGGATTGCCCAAGGTCAATCCGCTCTGGTTGCTCAAGTACTTGCCGAACATGCCCAACAGCCATGTGGCCATTTACAACGATTTCCGTGGCCCCAACAATTCGTTGACCGTTCGCGAGGCGAGCATGTCCCTGGCGGTGGCGGAGGCTTACGACATCATTCTCCGCGGCGGGGCGGATGTCATGGTCGTCGGTTCAACCGGGACGCGGATTCATCCGTTGCGAACCACGCATGCGGTGTTGGTGGAATCCTTGGCGAGCAATCAAGCCGATCCAACCAGCATGTCGCGACCGTTTGACGAGAGCAGCGATGGCATGGTGTTGGGAGAAGGCGCAGGAGCCTTGGTGCTCGAGTCACACAAGCATGCCCAGGCGCGAGGCGCCAAGATTTGGGGTGAAATTTTGGGAGCGGGCAGTGCCATGGTCGGCCCGCGTGGCGATCGCGATTTTCTGGAAATGGCGATCAGTCTGGCATTGGGCAAAGCGCTTGACCAGGCTGGCGATCGACTGCCTGCTAGTTGGCACGTGCATGCGCATGGCCTGTCGGTCGCGCAGTGCGATGCGTCGGAGGCTGGGGCTATTAGCCAGCAGCTGAAGCGGTTAGGTGTGTCGGCACCGGTCGTGGCTGGCAAAAGCTATTATGGAAACTTGGGGGCCGGCAGCGGCGCCATTGAACTGGTGCTGAGCATGTTGGCCATGGAACACGGTCGTTTGTTTCCGATACGCAACCTGAAGCAGTTACGAGCTGAAGCGCATTGGCAACCAGCGACGGCGACCGATTCAGCTGGC
Source organism: Pirellulaceae bacterium (assembly GCA_020846515.1). Classification (GTDB taxonomy): domain Bacteria; phylum Planctomycetota; class Planctomycetia; order Pirellulales; family Pirellulaceae; genus Aureliella. The sequence goes on along the minus strand of JADLDX010000036.1, from coordinate 8,583 downwards.
GATGCGTTTGCCCACATCGCCTACACGGGCCAAGGCCAAGCTGCGAGCTTGGTTATTGCCCGTCCGTAAGTCGCCAGCGTAGCTACCGCTGCCAAGCGGTGGATTTCGACGCCTCCACCGTCTGGCGACAGGTGGCTACAGTCCACCGTCTGGCGACGGTGGCTACCTGACTCCACCGTCTGGCGACGGCGTAGGGAAGCGGCAAGCGTGGTTGACACTTCGGGCTGACAAAAGTACGATTGTCGGATTACCGATAGACCCGCGCTCGCCCCGAGCGGTTCTTTCGGCCGTGATCGACCGATATTTTCGTTGGCTGACAGAATTTTCCACTGGCTGGTTTGCAGATTCCAGGCGACTAGTTCTCTAGGATCTACAAAGCTTTTTTGGCAAGGCTTTTTTAGGCAAAGCTTTTTTGGCAAGTCCGAGAAGCAGGCTTTCGATAAAGGCTAGTCCGGCCCAGTGGTAAGGACCATGTGTGGCTAGCGTATCGGTTCAAGCAGGCTTTTGCAGAACACTTACCAAAGCCGATCGCACCAGCCGAACTGAAACCAAAGCCGCATTGGCCGAGTCGGGAAATCGCCTCACAGCCCAACAAAAATATCCCCTACGCATGAATCCATCTGAACTACTCAGAATCGTCGACTCGCTGCATCGCGAAAAGAACATTGACAGCGAGGTCGTATTTTCGGCGATTGAGGCTGCGTACGTTACGGCGGTTAAGAAGCACTTCGGCGAAGAGTCGGTTATCGATGTCTCGATCAATCGCACCAGCGGGCAACTGCAAGCCATCTGCAATGGCCGCGAATTGAACGAAGAAGAAATTGGGCGCATCGGCGCCCAGACCGCCAAGCAAGTGATCATCCAGAAGGTCAAGGAAGCCGAGCGCGACTCGCTCATGTTCGAGTTCCATGACCAGGTGGGCCAAATGGTCTCTGGCACGGTCCAGCGCAGCGATCGCGGTGTCACGACGGTCCAACTGGGCAACGTGGAAGCGATCCTGCCGCGCGGCGAGCAGATTCCTGGCGAGACTTATCACAACGGCGATCGCATTCGAGCCGTGGTCTTCGAAGTCAAACCGGCCGGCAATCGCGTGAAAGTCATCCTCAGTCGCACGCGGCCGCAATTGGTGCAGCGTTTGTTCGAGCAAGAGATACCTGAGATCGCCGAAGGCGTTATCAAGATCAGTGCCATTAGCCGGGAACCTGGACACCGCAGTAAAGTGGCCGTTAGTTCATCCGACCAACGCGTCGATTGCGTTGGTGCCTGTGTTGGCGTGCGCGGCAATCGCATTAAAAATATCACGAGCGAACTGGCTGGCGAACGCATCGATATCGTGCGCTGGAGCGATGATCCACTAGTGTTGATTCCCAGCGCTTTGCAACCGGCCGAAGTCGAGCAAGTGCTGTTGTGCGATATGATTGGTCGCGCGATCGTGCTGGTGCGGGAAGAGCATTTGTCGCAGGCCATTGGTAAGTATGGTCAAAACGTGCGATTGGCCAGCAAACTGGTCGGCTGGGACATCGAGATCATGACCAGCGGCGAGCTGGAAGAGCAGATTGATCGGGCGGTAACCGGTTACATGCAATTGGATGGCATGACCGAGGAACTGGCCCAGAGATTGGTGGAGCAAGGCTACCTTTCCTACGACGACTTGTCGGTCATTGAACCGGATGCGTTGATGGAGATGGGCGGCATGACCGCCGAGCAAGTAGATGCGATTGTGGAGCAGGCCGAGACGCGCGCCTTGGAGGCAGAGCAGTTGGCCGATGAGCAGAAGCGATTGAAGAAAGAGACAGAGCGAAACGCAGCGGCCAGTGGTGGCCGAACCGCAACCGCAGCGCAGGCCACAGCCAGCCCTGCCGCGGCCAACGCCGCCACGAGTGTAGTCACTGCGACAGCAGCAGAGCCAGAATCTGCGGCGACAGATGTACCGGTGGCAGAGATGCCCGAGATTGAGTCAGTGGGTCAGCCTGCTGAGAGCCTGAACAACCAAGAGGAAACGACGGACAATCGCGATGCCAACGATCAGAATTAACCATCTGATCGCTGCTCGTGCTGGCTTGACTTGGCCCGATGTCAAGCTGGCAGTCAGTAGCCTCGACGACGTTCTTCCCAAATGCAGGAGACGTCATATGTAGAAAGACACACCACCGACAAGTGGTCCCTGTCAATGCATGGACCGGCATAACATCGTGAGATGCCTGTCCGACTTTTGGACCGCTTGAACGAAATTGCGAGGAATACCTCCACGTGCCAGTCCGTATTTACGCGCTCGCCAAAGAGCTGAAACTAGATAGCAAAGAGTTGGTCGACCTGTGCACTCGCATCGGCATCCCGAACAAAGGTTCGGCATTGGCCAGTCTCGAGGACGACGAAGTCTCGCGCATTCGCAAGTATCTTGCCGGTGGTAACGCTGCCGAATCGGGCTCGGGCAATGCCACCCCGGTTCGAGGTTCCGGCGGAGCGGCCATTGGAGCACCTATTCGCGAACCTGGAACGCTGCCGCCCATCGCGCCCCCACCGAAAGAAAAATAAGCGCCAGCATCGGTTCCCGCCTCCAAACCTCCGGTTGCCGTGTCGGCTCCTGTTGCAACTCCCGCTGCGCCTGTGGCAGTCGCGCCAGCACCAGAACCCGCACCTGCACCTATTCCCGTGGCGCCTGTGGCGCGAACTACCACCCCTCCAGCACCTACTCCTCCACCAGCACCGCCGAGGGCACCTGAGCCCGAGCCGGTTGTGGAAAGCGAGCCAGAAACGCCAGTGACTCCACCAGTAGTCGAGGTCAGAACTGCTGACCCAGAGCCCCCGCGTCCGGGCATTACCCGCGAAGATTACATTCCCTCTACCAGCGCCAGCGGTGGTCGAGTCCGCGTGTTAGGCACGCGGCGCAGCGCGCCAGCCTCCGGTAAGCCAGCCCCGACCGATGATCGCAAGAAGGCTCCGACACAACGCCGCGAGCCGGTAATCAAGCTGGCCAATATTCCCAAAGGCCTGCAGGCGCCGGTAGCGCAGCCCAAGACCAACGAACCAGCGCCGCAAAAGCCTGAGTTCAGGCTGACCAAAGACATCCTCAGCGGTCGTGGGACCGGTAAAGGCATGGATGCGCCACTTGAGTCGCTGCTACCTAAGCAGCCGGCCCCAGGTGAGCAAAACGCTGCCGGTCGCGCTCGGCCCAAAACCGGCCAGGCAGCCGATGCGCGTCCTGGTGCTCGACCAGGTGCCGCCGCCCCTCCAGGCGGATTGACGGAATTCAAAGCGGCCGCCGATGCCAAGGCCAAAGGCAAGAAGGGTCGCACGGCGGAAGAAGACGAAGAAATCTCGAGGAAAGGCGTGGCTGGCGTGGCCGCGGCACGCGAAGATCGCAAACGACGCCGACCAGCCATCAAGACAGTCGAAGACTCTGATGAATCAGATCGTCGTCGTTCGCCCGGTGGCCGGACGCTGCACCGTCGTGGCACCAATACGGCCGCTCCACGGAAGGATAAAGTCGTGCTGCAATTGCCTTGTACTGTACGCAGTTTTTCGGAAGCCGCTGGTGTATCGGCCGTGCTGGTGAGCCTCAAGCTCAAGGGCATGGGCATCGATGCCAACATCAATTCCAATATGAGCTCGGAAACAGCTCAACTGCTCTCCGTCGAACTGGGTGTCGATCTCGACTTCCGCGAACCACAGTCGCTGGAAGAAGATGTGATCATGGAAATCGATGCTCATGAAGACATCGCCGAAAATCTTATCAGTCGTCCACCGATTGTTACCTTCTTGGGTCACGTCGACCACGGCAAGACGTCGCTGCTGGATTACTTGATCGGTACACGCATTGTGGCGGGCGAAGCCGGCGGTATCACGCAAAGCATTCGCGCTTACCAGGTTGAGAAAGACGGCAAGGCCATCTCGTTCGTCGATACACCTGGCCACGAAGCATTTACCGAAATGCGAGCCCGTGGTGCCAACGTCACCGATATTGCTGTGCTGGTTATCGCGGCCGAAGACGGCATCATGCCACAAACCGAAGAAGCCATTAGCCATGCCAAGGCGGCGAAGGTTCCTATCGTCGTGGCTATGAATAAGATCGATTTGCCCGGCGCCGATCCCAATCGCGTGCTGACGCAAATGACCGAACATGGTTTGACACCCAGTGAATGGGGCGGCGATGTCGAAGTAGTCCGTACCAGCGCCATTACCGGACAAGGTATGGATGACCTGCTCGAGACCCTGCTGACGATCGCGGAACTGAACAACTACCAAGCCAACCCCAATCGACCCGCTGTCGGCGTCTGTTTGGAGTCGGGACAGGTCGCTGATAAAGGCGTGATTGCCAAATTCGTCGTTCAGAACGGTACGCTCAAACCAGGCGATATCATTTTGTGCGGAACCAGTCACGGACGGGTCAAAGCCCTGTACGACACGCTCAACCCGGCCAAGCAATTGCTGGTGGCCGGACCATCGATGCCGGTACATGTGACTGGTTTGGACGCGCCACCGGCCGCAGGTGAACGCTTCTATGTGATCGAAGATATCGCCCAAGCTCGTGAACTGGCCGAAGTCCGCGCCAATTACAGCCGCGCTCAATCTCTCTCCGGTACATCGCCGAAAGTCTCCTTCGAAACCTTCCAAGAATTGCTGCAAACGGGCAAACTGGGCAAGGCCGAAGAACGCGTCGTGCTGAACTTGATCATTCGAGCCGATGCGCGTGGCAGCCTGGAGGCCATCGAAAAGGAACTGAGCAAACTCGATCATCCTGAGGTCGATATCCGGATACTGCAGAAGAGCGTCGGTGGTGTCTCGGTGGCCGACGTCACCCTGGCCAGCGCATCGGAAGCCGTCATCCTGGGCTTTAACGTAATACCGGATGAAGCAGCCCGCGCCCTGGCTGATGAACGCAACGTGGAGATTCGCCGTTACGACATCATCTACAAATTGGCCGAAGACATTCGCGCCATTTTGGAAGGCCGACTGCGACCGGAGCAACGCGTCGTCGAACTGGGCCGGGCGTTGGTCAAGGCCGTGTTCAACATTTCACGCGTGGGTGCGGTGGCTGGTTGCTACGTCGCGCACGGTGCCATCGAACGCGGTTGCCGCATTCGCGTCAATCGCGATGGACGCACAATCGGTGACTACGCGCTCGATTCGCTCAAACGTATTAAGGAAGATGTCAAGGAAGTCCCCCGTGGTATGGAATGCGGTATCAAGCTGGCTGGCTTCAATGACCTGAAACAAGACGATGTGTTGGAAGCATATCGAATTGAAGAAGTCGCCCGGACGCTCGGTCCCTGATAACCATTGCCCGTTCAAAGGTTGTCAACGAAAGGTGAACCTATGTCCAGCCGCCGATTGCTGAAAGCAGCGGAAGCGATAAGAGAAGTCGTCAGTATGGCGATCCTGACTGAAATCCGTGATCCTCGCGTCCAGAACGTGACCGTGACGGGCGTCGAAGTGGCGCCCGATATGAAATCGGCCAAGGTCTCCGTCAGCGTTATGGGCGATGAAAGTCGTCAAAAACTCTGCCTGCGCGGATTGCAAAGCAGCTCAGGCTTTCTGCAGTCGCGGATTGCCGATCGCATCGATACGCGTTACACACCGCGTTTGACGTTTAGTCTCGATACGGGCGTCAAGAAAAGCCTGGAGGTCGAACGTATCCTGACCGAACTGGCTCAGGAACGTGCCCTACAGGAAAGTTCTCTGCAGCAAAGCAATCCAGAGGAAACTGCCCTAACCGAGACAGTCCCCAGTCCGTTGCCCAGTTCATCGCCCCGTCACTCCTCTAGTCCGTCTCCGACAGAGCCCGATAGCGAGGATGACCATGGCGATGAACCGGTCGTCGACTTGGACACACCCGCCCATGGAGTCTCGGCACGTCCGACCCCACAGGCAGGTGACTCGGCTGGATGAAGTACGCCAGCCAAATACGCCAGCAAAAAAAGTGCTAAACAAGCACGCCAGTAACATCGCCATCGTCAACGTCCGCCAACAGCAAATCACCAGCCAACCTCACAGTAGCCCAAGCCACAGCGCGGCTTCCGAACTTCAACTATCAAAGCCAAACCATGAGTAGTACCAATCGCGGTGATCGCATTCAGTTGCTGCAAAAGGTCTTGAAGAAGCACTACAAGCCGGCACCGATCAGCGAAGCCCGATCGGTCCTAGATCATTTGTTATTCGCCTGCCTGGTGGAAGACGCTCCGTTTGACGCAGCCGAAGAGATTTTTCAACGCTTGCCCGACCTGTTTGTCGACTGGAACGAAGTCCGCGTGACCACGGTCACCGAACTGGCCGATTCGCTCCGCAACTTGCCCGACCCGACAGCGGCCGCAGCTCGACTCAAACGCACGCTGCAAGCCTTGTTCGAAACACGCTACAGTTTCGACCTGGAAGAAATGCGGAAAATGAACCAGGGTAAGGCCATTCAAGAATTGGCCAAGTTCAATGGCGTATCGCGTTTCATGCTGGCTTATGTCACGCAACATGCCTTTGCCGGCCACACGATTCCGATCAGCGATTCGATCATGCAAGTCTTGCTGATGACCGGTATCGTCACACAATCGGAAGCCGAAAAGCATCAAACGCCCGGCCTGGAACGTGCAATTCCCAAATCCAAAGGACACGAATTCTCGTCGTGCCTGCATCAGATGGCCGTCGAGTATCGCACGAATTCCAACAAGAACATCAAGGCCATCTTGAAAGAAGCCGGCGGAATCGAACTCAAGCCCGAACCTAAACCGGCGCCCACTCCACCCAAGAGCGCCATAGCGGCCAAACCTAAAAAAGCAGAACCAGTCAAACCGACTGGTAAAGAGACGAAAGAAACGAAAGAGACTAAGGAAAGCAAAGAAGTCAAAGCCGTCGCTGCTAGCAAGCCGAGAAAAGACGACAAGCCGAACAAAGAGGCCAAGGACACCAAAAAACCCACGGTAACCAAGAAATCGTTGCCACCCAAAAAGGCCACTAAAGTCAAGGGCACCGCTGAGGCTGCGGCCAAAAAGCCGGTGGTCAAAAAGATTACCAACCGCAAACCAAAATAACGTACACCAACAACGACCATCAGCAACGTACATCAGCAACGCAGGGTCAAGTAGTCGATCATGGCAGGACATTCCCACTGGGCAAACATTGCCAACAAGAAAGCTCGAGTCGATAGCAAACGCAGCAAACTCTGGTCAAAGCTTTCTAAATACATCATCGTGGCTGCCCGCATTGGCGGCGGTGACCCAGACACCAACTTCCGACTCCGCACGGCCATCAACGATGCCAAAGCGGTCAGTATGCCGCGCGAGAACATCGAGCGAGCCATCAAGAAGGGCACTGGTGAACTGGAAGGCGGTAACGTCGAAGAGATCATCTACGAAGGTTACGGTCCGGCTGGCGTGGCCATCATGTGCGAAATCATGACGGACAACCGCAATCGCACCGCTCCCGAAATGCGCAAAATTTTCGATGTCCACGGTGGCAACCTGGGTGGCACCGGCTGCGTGGCTTACCTGTTTGAACGCCGCGGCTTGATCAACGTGGCCGCCGCCGGGACCACTGAAGAGCAAGTCATGGAGATCGCGCTGGAGCATGGTGCTCTGGATGTGCAAGCCTCCGGCGAGCAAATTGAAGTCGCCACTCCGCCTGAGCACTTCACGGAAATCGTCGATGCTCTCGAAGCGGCCAATTTGAAACTTGAGTCCAAGCAAATCACTCGCGTGGCGCTCAACACCGTCGACGTCGACCTGGAAACCGCCAAGACAGTTCTCAAACTGCTCGAAACCCTCGAAGATCACGACGATGTCCAGTCGGTATCGACGAATCTAAACTTCGACAACGCGGCCCTGCAACCATTGCTCGGCGGCTAAATCGCTTTGCTTTTTCCATCTCCACCTCCAGTGTAGCCAATATTCATGAGAACCCGTTTTGCACCGAGCCCAACTGGATACTTGCATATCGGGGGCGTGCGAACGGCTCTGTTCAACTGGTTGCTGTCACGCCAACAAGCCGGCCAATTTTTGCTACGCATCGACGATACCGATGCGCAGCGCAATGTCGATGAAGCTCTCCAACCAATCCTGGATGGCTTTCGATGGTTAGGGCTCGATTGGGACGAGGGACCGGGTGTCGGTGGGCCACACTCGCCCTACTTCCAGTCGCAGCGATCGGAAAAGTATCAAGCGGCCGTGCAACAACTGCTGGCCTCAGGTCATGCCTATCGCGATTATGCGCGCACCGAAGAGATGGCCGAGCTGCGCACGGCGGCCGAGAAAGCGGGCCAACCGTTTGTCTATGACCGCCGCTGGATGGCGCAAACCGACGAGCAAGCCAGCCAGTTCCAAGCCGAAGGCCGCACTGCCGTCGTACGTTTGAAAATGCCTCGCGAAGGCAAATGCGTATTCGATGACCTCGTCCGAGGACAGGTTGAGTTCGAGTGGGCCGGGGAACCGGACCATGTGGTCCAGCGTCCCGATGGTACCTGCTTGTATCATCTGGCTAGCGTAGTAGACGATCAGGACTTTCAAATCACACACGTGGTCCGGGCTGTGGAGCACTTGCCCAACACCCCACGTCAGATCTTCATTGCTCAATCGCTCGGATACCCACTGCCTGTCTACG
>JADLDX010000035.1 GCA_020846515.1 Pirellulaceae bacterium | reverse complement strand
CGCTCCAGTACACCACGCTCCAGTACGCCACGTTCGGGCTCGCCACGTTCTAGCACTCCACGCACTTCGGCTGGCAAGCCGGCGCGGGGTGGTGTAAAGGGTGCGACTCGTGGCGCTCCACGCAGTCCAGCCACGCGTTCGGGCAGTCGACCATCCAAGCCTGCAGGCCGTGGCCCATCGGCCGGTGGCTCTACCCGAGGCTCTGCACCACGTAGTGCGGCACCGCGTAGTGGAGCGCCACGCGGAGCGGCACCACGCGGTAAACGTGGTGGCAAACGAAAGTAATTTTTTTGCGGCTTAGGCCATAGAGTTAGGAACTCTGATGACGATTTTCGCCGATCATGCGGAACAGTTATGCGTACCGATCCTGGCCAATGACCAATTGGCTAAAGATACCTATCGCGTTCGTCTAGATGCATCTGAATTGGCCGCCCGAGCTGTGCCGGGCCAGTTCTTTATGGTGCGATTGAGTGGTTGCAATGATCCCTTGATCGCTCGCGCTCTGGCTTTATTCGATCGCTGCTCGGGTCTTGAATTGGTTTACCTGGCCAAAGGCAAATTCACTACGCGGCTGGCTCGTATGCAGCCCGGCGAACTAGTGGATGTCACTGGACCGCTTGGTAATGGCTTTTCGAATCAGCCCGTGGATCACTTGATCATGGTGGCCGGCGGTATTGGGCAGACCCCGTTCCTGGCCGTAGCCCGCGAGGCTCTTGGGTTACAGAGCTTTGGCCTGCCTGCCCGAACAAGCGGCTACGCCAAGCGCGTTAGTTTCTGTTACGGCGTGCGATCGGCTGATCATTTGGCTGGACTCGATCTGTTCCAGCAAGCCGGTGTCGCCATGCATGTTGCTACTGAAGACGGCTCGATAGGTCCACCCCAGCGCGTCACCAGTCCACTGGAAAAGCTATTGCTTGAAGAAAACGGCGATACAACGCGAGTAGTGGTGTGTGGACCAGAGCCAATGATGGAAGCGGTCGCTCATCTAGCGCACAAATACCATGTGCCTTGCGAGGTCTCACTGGAAACACCGATGGCTTGTGGCATTGGCATCTGCTTTACCTGTGTAGCCCGCATCGGTAGCCAAGACGATTGGGATTACAAACGCACCTGTGTGGAAGGCCCTGTCTTCAAGGCTGAAGATGTGGTGTGGTAAGTTTGCCACCGCGCACTGCTTGGTTCTGCGGCTGATCGCCGGTTACTGACCTAATACATAAGCGAAGATCAAAGGGGCGACGATGGTCGCATCGCTTTGAATCATAAACTTGGGGCATTCTCGGCTGAGCTTGGTCCAGGTGATCTTTTCATTGGGCACAGCACCTGAGTAACCGCCATAGCTGGTCACGGCATCACTGATCTGGGCGTAGTAGGCCCACAGTGGCACATTCTCTTCTAGATCTTGAATCAACATCGGCACCACGCAAATCGAGAAGTCGCCGGCAATGCCACCGCCAATTTGAAAAAAGCCGATCGGCGATTGCGAACTGGTCCGGCGATACCACTTGGCCAACTCAGCCAATTGCTCAGTGCCACTGCGCAGGGCTGAATGACTCTTGACAGTGCCGTCCATGACGCGCGCGGTGAACATATTGCCTAGCGTGCTGTCTTCGGTGCCTGGCGAATAGATGGGGATGTTCTTTTCTTTCGCCGCCATCACCCAACTATCTTGGATGGGGATTTGGTAGTGCTGCTTGAGGTCCGCTTCATCCAATAGTTTGTAGAAGTACTGGTAAGCGAACAGACCTTCACCCAACTCGGCTTGTTGCTTCCAATACTTGGTCAGTCGCTGCTGCATATGCTTCATGACTGTTTCTGGTATGCAGGTATCGGTGACGCGATTGTAACCGGCTTCCCACAACGCGACTTCATCGTCAACGCTTAGCGCTCGCCAATTCTCGATGACGCGATACTCGTTGTGAGCGAACAGGTTGAACAGATCTTCTTCCAGATTGGCGGCTGTACAACTGATCGCGTGCACTTTGTCTTGACGAATCATTTCCGCCAGGGTCAAGCCCAACTCGGCGGTGCTCATCGCTCCGGCCAGTGAGAGGAACATTTTGCCGCCGTCTGCCAAGAATTTCTTGTAGGCCTTTGCCGCCGCCAAGGTTTCTCGAGCGTTAAAGTGACGAAAGTTGTGTTCCATAAACTGGCTGATGTGCATCTGGCTTTGGGTCCTTCAAGTGAGGCATGTCTAATGGGTAAGTTTCAACAGGGTCGAGCACCGTTCTGCCGGCTCGCTGTCAGCCAGCTCACTACGAGCAGACTGCTAGCTCACAAACTACGAGCTCACCAATTGCTGGCTGCAAACTTTGCGCCGGTTGGTATTCAACTCGATACCAATCAGTAATTGTCACCTATCGACGCTCTTGGTCGCCTCAGCGCTCTAGCGCCATCGGCATGACCACGTAGGCATAACCATCTTCAGTAGTAAATAAGGCTGACTCGGTGCTGGACGATATATCGACTGTGCAAGTTGTCTCGGGCTCGAGCACCCTCAAAAAATCACTTACATAGCGATAGTCTAACTTCATGCGAATCGTGTCGCCAACGAAACTGATCGGAAACTCGATGCGGCTGGCTCCCAAGTTGGCTGTTTTGGCCGATAGGACCAGCGAGCCTTGTCCAAATTCAAAATCCAAGCCGCGTGTTTCCGTATCAGCCACAATGGCGGCTTGACGAATGGCGTTGAAGAATGGCCCAACGTTGAAGTCTACTTTTACGGAGTTATCGCGTTTGGGGATCACTTGACGCCAGTTGGGATATCGCCCTTCCACCAGTCGCGAGTAAACCGTGCAGCGACTGGTGCGTAGCAACACATCATTGCTACGTGACGCGATGTGCACCGTCTCTTCTTTGTCGCCGATGGATCGTTCCATCAAGCTCAACGATTTGGTGGGAATGATGGTCGTGTTGCCACTGGTCTGATGTCCGCCGACACTCTTGCCAGGCCCTTGCATGCGAGCCAACCGACGGCCATCAGTACCAACAGCAAGAATTTCTTCGCCGGTCATCTCCATCAGCACGCCGCCTAACGCATATCGCGAACTATCTGCGTCGGTCGCAAAACTTGTCCGCTTGACCATCTCCTTGAACAACCTGGCGGCTAGTTCGTGATAGGCCTCTTCTTCAAAACCGACTACGTTCGGATACTCATCTGGATTGGCACTGGGCAAATTGAACTTGGCGTTCAAGCCTTCGACGACGGTTTCGGTACCCACCGTTTCAAAACTCAGTTGCTGATCACTGCTCTCACGCAAAATCAAACCCACGCGCGCTACCGGCAACAGAGCTCGGCCTGGGTTCTGAACATCTACGCCTTCCACATCGATGCGGATGCCAGTCTCCATATCGGTGGCCATCAACGTCACCCGATCCTCGGCCGCTTCGATCTTGACGTTCTGCAAAATCTCTTTTGGGCTGCGAGCATTGGCGACGGTAGCTGCGATTTGAAACGCGCTAGCCAGTTTTTCTCGATCGCAAGTGATTTTCATAGTGAATTGATACGCGGGTTGACGGACTTGGTAACGGCTCGGTGCAGATGCGTCAGTAAAAACGCCACGTGGTCATCCAAGCAAACGAGTTGTTGTACCTTGCCCAAGCCAAAAGCGAAACCCACAGACGATACTTGTCGACGGCCCGACTGTTGCTCTTTGTTCCTCTTCTTAGATAGATATTTAAATAGTAGTATTAGGAATAGCGGCCGAAATTGGGCTTGGAAGCGGGTCGGGATTTTCAGCAAACCCTTTGAGTATAAGAACTTAGCTACGGCCTTCTAGAGCCTGTTTTCAGTGGATATTTCGTCAATTGGTTGTCAGATAGCGTAGACCAATGTTGGCCAGCGGAGGGTTAACTCTCAGGCGACACGAAGCACTGTTGGTAACGTAGAAATCAGTCGACGCGAATAAACGACGATTGACAAATAGTTCACATGGTCAGGCTGAGTTTTTAGAGGAGGTGACGAGTAGCGGATACGCTCGTAGCCACCGCTGCCAAGCGGTGGAAATTCACCTGAAACGCTTCCACCGTCTGGCGACAGTGGCTACGGATCGGCTTAATTGGGAGGAGGTGACGAGTCGGGGAGCGATTCGTTTACAAAGCTATGGCATCGTGGTTAGTTCGTGCTCTAACTCCAATAGCGCTTGACTGAGTTCAGGGTCACCAGGCAAACTCTCTTCCAACTTTCGGAAAGCATGCAAGATCGTTGAATGATCTCGGCCGCCGAAGTACTCGCCAATGCTTTGCAAGCTGGCAGAGGTGAGTTTGCGACTAAGCAGGATGACCAGGCCGCGAGCCCTTACGACTCGGGCTAATCGCGTGGCACTGCGAAGTTCGGGTAGCTTCATGCGAAATCGCTTGGCAACTGCCTTGGCAATCGTGTTGATATCAAGTGGCTGACGATTGAAGGCCGACAGAGCATGCGCGCGTAGTTGACCCAAGTCCAGCGAGCCATATAACCTGCGCTGCTGGCTGGCCAGCATGACAATCGATTGCAAATGCTGGGCGGTAAAGGGTTGATTGAGTTTGGCCAGCAAGGCTACTAGATCATCAATGGGCAATAGTGGATCGATGGTGGCGGACAACACGGCCACGATCTTGGCTCGCGTGGCCGCATTAGGCAGCGCCAACTCCAACGTGTATCCGGCCGTTAAGCGACTAGCCAAATGGGGTTTGATCCCGCGAATCGCAGCCGGCAAGCGCGAAGCGGTAAGCACAACGGGTCGATCGTTGTCCTGCATGGCATCCAAATTCGCAGCCAGTTCGTCTTGAGAAGCCGGCTTGGTGGCCAACGTATCGAGATTGTCGATGACCAATAATCGACAACGCCGATGACGACGACGGAAATGCTCGACATCGTCCGCTTCCAGCGCTTCTAGGTAATCGTCAGAGTACGTTTGACCGGTTGTGAACAACAGCGGACGTTGGTCGGTTTGGCGCGACCAAAGCGTAGCCAGAGTGATAGCCAGGGCCGTCTTGCCACAAGCAGATGGACCAAACAACACGATCGGACTGAGCGCAGCGAGTTTGGCGATCTGACGTTTGGCAAACAGAAAATTGAGCTGGGCATTTTCACTGCCCACGACGTAGGTGGGTAACGTCCAATTGACATCGGCGTGAGCGGCCTCAGGCCGTCGCAGAGACGGCGGCTGCTCGAGCGCAATGGAGTTGATCTTCCTAGTCAATTGTGCAGACACCTAAAGTGTTCCAAGCGTTAACGTAAGTTGTTTCCTGGCTAGTCTATTGTGACAAACTCCATTGTGGTTAAGAAAGCCCAGACTGCCTATTGACGGAGACCGATTTATCCGAAAACCGACAAGCGAGTTGGGCTAGCTTTAGATTGGCCCAAGATGACGCGTTCAATTCGATCAACTGCCGCTTCGATTTCCGCCAGCGTAGTCGAGCGACCAAAACTGAACCGAATCGTCCCAGCCACCCATTCTGGCGGCAAACCCATGGCGACTAAGACATGCGACGGTTGGCTACTGCCACTAGCGCAGGCGCTGCCCGAACTGCATTGGACTCCGGCCAAATCGAGCGCCATCAACAGAGCTTGTCGGTCAAAACCAGGAAAAGAAATTGAACTGATATGGGGCAGTCGGAGCTGGTTTTGGCCGACGATCCGCGCGAGAGGTACTCGATTAGTCAACTGTTTTTCGAAAGTCAGTCGGTACTCGGTTAACTGCGCGAAGCCCGAATCGGCGCGAAAGTTTTCAGCGGCTTGACAGGCTTCGGCCAGAGCACTGACCAACACCACGGATTCGCTGCCCGGCCGCAGTTCTAATTGTTGGCCGCCGCCAAAGAGCATGGGTCGCAATTTCACGGATGATCGTACCATCAATGCCCCAACGCCCACCGGTCCGAGCAGCTTATGGGCACTGATCGTGAAGGCGTCCACAAATGGCACAAAATCGCTAGCGGGCAACTTGCCCAGAGCTTGTACAGCATCGGTATGCAAGATGGCGCCATATCGGCGACAAACGGCCGAAACCGCTTGAATATCGGTGACAATTCCCGTTTCGTTGTTCCCCAGCATGATGCTGACCAGAGGCCTCGGCCGGTGGGATGCCGGCGGATTGGATGCCGGCCGTGGGGATGCCAGCCGAGGGGATACCAGAGCAGATTTGGGCAGCCCGTTGGTCCAAGCGGCTAGAGACGATTCTAGCGCATCGATGTTCACTTGCCCAGTTTTGGGATCGACCGGCACGATTTGGCAGCGCGGGGCGATGGTCGGGGATGTTTGGGCGGTTGTCAAAACACTGGGATGTTCTGTAGCACCGATCAAGATGGGTGGCGAACTAGTCGTCGGAGTCGTGGTCTCAGGCGTGTCGGCTAGTCCATGCACCGCCAGATTGTTGGCTTCGGTGCCACCGCTGGTGGTGATCAGTTGCCAGGTTTGGAGATCGTTTTGGGCGGAGCTACCCAGACAGATGGCTTTGATGCGATCTTTGGCATCTTCGAGGGTGGCCAGAGCCTGGCGTCCAGCCGCGTGTTGGCTGGCGGGATTGGCCCACCATCGACTGATCAACTCGGCCATATGCCGAGCGATCTCGGGAGCCATGGGCGTAGTGGCCGCATGGTCGAGATAAATGGGAGACCGCGAATCAACCAGCGACATTAGGGTTTGGCCAATTGCTTGAGTTCGTCATTTTGACCATACATCAGGCCAAGTTGGGCCGCTCGCGCGGCTTCCGACTTCTGGCCGGCGGCAGCGAGCGATCGAGCTTCTTCGCTGGCGATGCTGACCATGATTTTGGCAATATCTGCTTTCAGACGCTGGGGGTTGGTCTGGACGCGAGCCTTTTCGAACAAGTCGGGCAAGCGATCATAGCGTGGCAAGTGGACGCAGTCGCGCACGGCGGTCCACAATACCGGTGCAGCCAAAGGGTTTTTCTGTGTCCAAACCGTCCAATAATTGTTTTGGTCAGTGTCCAAGGCTCTGAGGTATTCCAAGAGAATCTTGGCATCGCCGATTCCGTACTGGCTGGCGCGTTGGATATCGATGAGATCCCAGCGAGCCGTTTTGGGAGCGATTGGCCCACCGGTGACAAAGGGCAAGATGACCGGATCGATCGTAAAACGACTGGTCGTATCATTCAATACGCCAGTAAATTGGCCGCCGGTGAAGGGATTTCGAGTATACGCGAAGGAGCGAACACTCCACGAGAGAGCGTCAAATTCTTCGCCTGTTACGCGTCCCGAGATCCAAGCGATCAACCCCGCAAACAGTAGAAAGAGGAGAAAGGCAGACCCGATCAGCACCGTAGGCAAAGCGCGCCCGGGACCGGCCGGTTTTTGCGTCCCTGGCTGGGCAACTGATTGTCCTGGCATACCGCTTGCCGTAGCATCGCTACTCATGTGGCACAAACTCAAAATGCTCAAGAAGACGATAAGTTGAAGCAAACCAGCCTTTTCTGTCCTGGCTCGGCCAATCGGCATCGAGGGAACGGAGTCAGGCGACTACTTAGCATAGTATACTCATCAGCCTGGTAGTGTTATCGTAACGCGGCCGCTGGACGATGGTGAGTTGCCAGTGGAATAGTCTCAGAAGAGTGCGTCGACAACCATGCAACCTTGGCAGCCGCCCGGCAATCTTCAACCAATCGTCAGAAACTGGGCAAATAATTCACCTACCCCAGTTTCCCAGACGCAGCGGTTTTTTATACACTTCTTGCGAGCGACCCCGGCAGTAATCCCCACGACGGTCACGGCCGCGGTCGATGAGGCCGAGAAAATGCAAGTCGTGGAAGCGGTGCTGTTGGTGGCCAAGGATTCGTTGTCCAGTCGCAAGTTGGCTCAGGTGGCTGGGTTGGCGGATGCTACAGAAGCGCGTACACTGGTCCGACTTTTGAACCAT
>JADLDX010000034.1 GCA_020846515.1 Pirellulaceae bacterium | reverse complement strand
TTGCTAAATCGGTACGCGCGGTGAGATAAGCGAACATAGAATCGAAATAGGTGCGGCGTATGGTCAACACCTGTAGAAAATCGATCTCTCCGGCTTTGAAGGTGATCTCGGCCAGTTCAAGCATCTTCTCGGCTTTGGGGATGACTTCCGTTCGATAGAGGGACACGGACGCCGCGGATGAATCGTAGCTCTGAGCCGCTACGGCCAAGCGTGATTTGATCGATAGCTCGATCCGCCTGACTTCTTGCAGGGCTCGACAATACTCTGCCTGGGCGGCCGATTGGTTGCCTTCGTTTTGATTATTGATGGGTAAAGGAATTCCGACTTGCGTATTGATCATCTGGCTATCGGTACCATTGTCGTAACCGGCCCCGAACATCCAAGAGATGTTCGGTGTCGCTTGCACGCTCTGGCGATCCAAGTTGGCGCGTGCGCGTGACACTCGGGTTAAGGCTGCCATTAACTCGGGACTCTCACTACAAATGCGCGAGTATTCAGCGTCCCATTGATAGGCCACTGGTTCGCTCGGTAATTGGCCCTCTACAAAAGTACGTTGCATATTCGGCTGGCCAATGGTGGCGGTCAGTCGGGTCCAAGCCCCGATGACTGCGGCAATGGCTTGCCGATTAGCCACCGTGACTTGTTGCAACTGCACTTCGGATTGCAATACATCGACTTCAGTGCCTTCACCGGCTTTTTTGCGTTGACGAGATACATCTACCGCCTTCTCGGCCATGTCGACGAATTGCTTGGACAGCTCCAGTTGTTGCTGCGCGCCCAAGGTTTCGTAGAACAAGACTTTAACGTCAGCCAAGACCGTCCGGCGCTGCTGTTCGGCTTGCCATTTCAAATTCTCCACCTCGAATCCCAGAACGTTGGTGTTGCGTTGCAACTTCTGCGCTGTAATGAAGTCTTGTTCCACGAACATCGTGTGCTGGTCGGTGCCTCTGTCGGCCAGTTGCGTTGCGTTGTAACCCACCATAGGGTTAGGACGCAAACCGACTTGATATCGCAATCCGTTGGCCTTGGCCACAGCCGCTTCCGCTTGACGTATGGCCGGATTGTTCGAGAGCGCCAGGGACGTAATTTGTTCGAGCGTCAGGGCTTGCGCAAAAGCACCTGTGGGGTCCGTCACAACGGCTGGTTCGAATGCTTGATCCGCTGGTACGATCGTCGTTGCGCTCTCGTCGGCCGAACTCTGATGGGCGACCATGCGGATCGCTTCGTCCTGACCGAAGGGCAGCAGCCGTTGGTCTTGGGCCACCCGTCCAGACGCTAGTTCGGTCGAAGGGGTCATCGGAGCTTGAACCAGCGTCGCGCGTACCCGTCCGGGTGCGGTCGCCTCGCGTCGCTGACCTTGATGACAGCCAGTGCTGGAACCAACGAGGGCTGCGAAAGATAAAGCCAATTTGAGGGAAGTCCGTTTCCGCATGATCTAGTTCGCCAATCGCTATGCTGTCATTGCAATCCTTGCCTTGAGCACATTTGTAAGAGTCGACCGCCGAGCGAGCCAGAGTGGAGCGCTAGTACCACGTATGCGGCGATGGACAATGATTGACCACGAATGTTCGGAGCAAACGGTAAGGTCGACTATCGATGGCGAAACGGTTAGCCGGGGCGAATTGCGCGGCGAGTTAATCTTTGCCGCTCAGTTCGATTTTTCGGCGCGCCTGAGCCATAACGGACAGCATGAGTCGCCCAATGTCATCGCGGCGCTCGGCGTACTTGTCCGTCTCATACTTACTGCCGTCGTAGATTTTAGGGTCCTGGTAGGGCATCGGCACTCGCAAGGCCGCCCCCTTTACCAACGGGCATTCGGCATCTGCTTCACTGCAGACCAACAAAGCAGCGAAGTTAGCTTGGGGATTGTGAGGATGCGCATAGTGCTTGGAAAACTCCAGCACTGTCAGCGCTTGGCCGCACGTTATGCGATAGATCGGATTGGCTGTTTTCACGTCGCCGCGTTCTGCCTGATCCCCCGTGGCTTCGATGGTGAAACCGATATCGCTCAGCGCGCGCACTGTTCTCGCATTGAAAGCAGATGGTGTTGTGCCACCAGAATGAAAACGAATGTTCTCGAATCCGTAGTAGGCAGCAGCCAGGTTGCCCATCGTGGCCCCCATAATGCTGCGGCGCGAGTTACCTGTGCATACTACGACCACGTTCAGTGGTTGACTGGTCTGCAGTGAATTCGTGGTTTGCTCTGTTTTTTGGGGCTCTGTTTTTTGGGGCTCATAGTGGGCCACGATCCAATCGGCTAGCTTCTGGCCGGCTTGGGCGTGAACGGCATCAATCCGATCAAAACTGGTTGTCAGATAATCGGCATGCTCCACGGCTTGCACCGAAAGCTGCTTGCGCGAACGGGGAATACCGACGGTGGCCAGCTTGTCCAATTCAGTAACGTCGATATGACGGTCCGCGCCGGCCGCCTTTTCGAAGGCTCGTACATCGACAAACTCTGACAGCTCATCGAAACTGATCTGGCTATCCTGCGCCAGGGCCTTGGTCAAAGCGAACTTTACGGCGCTATCGTTCTCTGGCAGCAGCGCTGCGGCAGTGCCATGTTGGTGAACAAACCACAATGCCTTTACGAGCGGTCCAACACTAACCGGCTCGCTTACTGGTTGGCTTACTGTTTGGCTGGCCACTTGATTTGCCTGGTAAGCGGCGACAATGCTCAGGCAGATGAGGCTCAGTAGCAGCCGGACCATTTTGAATACTCCAGTTAACAATGTCTTGATACCGAATCAGTTCGTCGTGAGTCGTCCGTTTTACGAGTACGACGGATCGAGTGGGCGAACTGTGGGTGCATTTAGTGATCACACCTGCGTTGGCGCCCAGCGACTTGGGCCAACAATATAACCGGTGCGACGGCGGTTGACTTGACGCCCGGACTGCCTTCAACCATAACTCATACAAACTTAACAGATAGCAGTGCGTTCGCAGTGGCTCGGTGCGTGCTGGACATGTTTCCCAAGCAGCATTTTTCCCCAGGCAGACTGCGCAGCGCAGACGTTTGTCTAGAATTGACCAGTTGCGGCGCGATTGGTCTATCGTTTAGTCATCCATAGGCAGTGTCAACATGCGATTCGAAGCCATAAGATCGTGCCGAACAAGTTTCTCGCTAGGGCTGACTCTATGCTGCATCATCAGCTTCGCATTGGCAAGTGCTCCTGGCAGGCTACAGGCCCAGAGGAATGAGGTCATCCAGTCAGATTCGCCGGATCGCCTGGTGGCGGAATGGACTATCGGCATGGGCGGATCCGTGGCGGTCGCTGGCCTTGAAGGACGGATCAGGGACCTGGATGCCTTGCCCATGAGTGACTTGCGTGTTGAGCTAGTGGATTTGGTGGGCACGAACATCTCGCCCCCTGACTTGATCCGCTTAGCTGACCTCAAGGCGCTCAAGTATCTTTATTTGCCCGGACCAATGTGGAACCCAAGCGCTGGCGCACGGACAGATTACAGTCGCGACTTGAAGCACCTGGCCAGTCTGACTTCCTTGGAAGAATTGGCCTTTAGCTACACTTATTTGGAGAGCATCAAGTTTCAAGATGATGGCTTGGAGGAAATCAAGACGCTGGGCCCGACGCTAAGGAAATTGAGCCTGGAGAATACGGGAGTCAAGGGGCGTCATTTGGCGGCTTTCACCAATCTACGTGCCCTCGATCTGGTTTACTGTCCAGTCGACGATAAGGGCATGATGCAGTTGGCGGGTTTGAAAGAGCTTGAAGAGCTGTTGCTGCGCGATGCGCTGATTACGGATGAGGGGCTGGCGCATATTGCCGGCCTTCAAAAACTCACGCGTCTCGATCTGGGCGGCACCAAAGTTACCGACGAAGGTGTGGTGCATTTGCAAGGCATGTCGAAACTGTCCAAGTTGAATTTGCAGGGCAGTCGAATCACCGATTCGGCCCTCGAAGTGATATCCGGTCTGACAAAGCTGGAAGAGCTCAATTTATACGGCACCAAAGTAACGAACGTGGGATTGGAGCAGCTCAAGAAACTAGTAAACCTCAAAATGCTCGATCTGCGTTACACGCGCGTATCGCGAGCCGGAGTGGATGCATTGCGGGCTGCGCTCCCAGCCTGCGCCATCGAGTTCTTGGACCTGTCGCTTACGCCCAGTCTACCGATGGAAGCCCGGCAGTTGTTGGTGCATCCGGATGACCGTAGCGTTGCTAAGTGGGTCAAGGCAATTGGCGGTACGCTTCAGCAAGCAGACCAGAAGATCATCAGTGTTTCTTTGGCTTCAACCGGTGTGACCGATGAGCTGTTAAGCAATTTGTCCGAGCTAAAAGATGTGCGTCGTCTCGATCTGCATACGACGGAAGTCGGAGATCTCGGGTTACAGCATCTGTCGAAACTGAAAAGTCTTGAAGAGCTGAATCTGAGTGGCACCTCGGTCACCGATGCAGGTTTGAAGCACCTCAATCATCTGGCCGCTCTCCAGCGGCTGGAGCTGGGAAGTACGCAGATTTCAGGCGAAGGACTCGATCAACTAAAGCCACTACCACTGACGCATCTGCATCTATCCAGTTCGCCCATCACCGACGTTGGTCTACAGAAACTGAGTACCATCACGACGCTGCGACACGTCGCACTGGCATACACCGATCTGACCGAAGGTGGTCTTAGTCATCTGAAGGCTTTATCGGAGCTGATCTATTTGGATCTAGATGGTACCGACATCGGTGACGGTGGGCTGGCCCACTTACAGCCGTTGTCGCAACTAGAGCACCTGCTGTTGGGTTACACGAAGATCAGTGACAAAGGCTTGAGACAATTGGAAGGACTGTCCAAACTGCAAAGTCTAGCGCTCATTCGTACGCGAATTTCCAATGCTGCGCTGGATTCGATCGCCAAACTCAGTTCGCTTACGTTTCTTGATTTCGATTACACGGATATCAATGACGACGGAGTCAAGAAGCTGGTTGGTTTGAAGAGCCTAGAACGTGTACGGCTTGATAGTACAAACGTGACGGATGCCAGCGCAGAGAGCCTGGCCAAATTGAACAGGCTGCGATATCTCAACTTGTACCATACGTTTTATACGCCCGCAGGCTTCCAACGTCTTCAAATAGCTTTGCCGGGCTGCGAAATCATATTTGATCCCTTGTCGAGCGACCCCAAACGAAGACGTAGTTAGCTTATCAATCCCATCAAGTACTTCACGAAAACTTGACGTCTCCGAATCCGAGCATGTATTCGCCGTGGATAAACATATGTTGACAAAGCTGTTGCCCAGTTGCGTTTTACAGTCTGCGGTTGGCGCATGGGTCTGGTTGATGATGTCGTCGACGGTCTTCGGCGATGAGTCGACCAGCCAGTGGATACGTCAGTTAGGCGGCAAGAGTACGCTCAACGCTGCCGGCGACGTTGTGGCAGTTGATTTGAAGCATGCCTGGCTGACGGATGCTGACTTACAACGCTTGGCGTTGCTTCCAACGCTTGAAAGCATCGATTTGTCGTACACCAAAGTGGGTGACGAAGGGCTTGAACAACTCAAGCCGTTAACCAACGTTCGTCGGCTGAATTTGTATTACGCAGAGTATGTATCCGATGCGGGAATTGCGCACTTGAAGAACTGGTCGAAACTCGAGTTCTTAAATGCGCGGGGTACCAAGGTGACCAGTACGCTGTTTGACCATTTGATCAATATGCCGGAACTGCGTGAGCTGGATGTCGGTTTCAGTCGCGTAAACGATGATAACTTCGAGCGTCTTAGTGAGTTACCGAAGTTAGAGAAGCTGTTTATCGGTGGTAACAAGATGAGTGGGGCCGCCTTGCCGCTGCTCAAACTTGTGCCGAGTTTGCGCGCATTGGGAGTCGGTGGCCAGCAGCGCACGGACTCGGGGTTGTGGAGCGTGAACCTGACCGATTTCAACTGCAGTCATGTGAGTGATCTGAAGTATCTGACGGAGTTGGATATTTCCGATTGCAATATCAGTGACCGCGGCTTAACTCAACTTGCCAAGCTCAAGGACCTGGAAAGGCTCGATCTGCGTCGCACAAAAGTTTCAGCTAAAGGCATTGAAGCTTTGGCGGTGCTACCGAAGTTGTCTGAACTGGATTTGTCGGGCTGCAAGTCGGTGGATGACGCAGCTCTGAAGGCTTGCGCACGATTAACGACGCTAGTTAGTCTACGTCTTCAAGAAAGTGCTATTACAGCCGAAGGCATGGCTGATTTCAAAGCGCCTGCCAGCCTCAAACGCCTTTATGTTGGTGGCATAACATTTACGGCTGAGCAATTGGCGTCCGTGCGCGAACAACTGCCGGAGGTTCACGTGTCATGGTGGAAAGCTAACTAGCCGTGCTGCTGGGAACTAACCCTCCTGCTGCGTAGCAGCGGGAGGGTCGACTGGCGT
>JADLDX010000033.1 GCA_020846515.1 Pirellulaceae bacterium | reverse complement strand
GATTTTTCGGTCGAAGCCACGGCGATGTGCAAAAGACGATTTCCAAATTTCCAAGTCGTTAAAGGGTTGATTAACAGTAGCGGTCGCGCCAACAATCCGGCTCTCCAGGACGCTTTGGACTGGTGCGATTTCTTGTTGCATGGATCGGGGCCCTCTTTGGTCGCGCAACGAGACCTGACGCCTTTTATTAGTTTCTATGGCAAACCTTTTGGAGTCTATGGCATCACGTACTCAGGCGGTAACGCTGAAGCCGCCGCCATCATGTCGCAAGCTCGCTTCGTCTACTTTCGCGACTCAGTCTCGTTAAACGTCGCGCGCAGCGAGCAGATCACTAGTCCGGTGCTGCGATTGGCTCCTGATGGTGGATTCGGCTGCGCTTTGCGGAACGATCGAGTTGCCAGGGCGTGGTTGGCGTCCAAGCAATTGGAACCGCGCAAGTTCGTGTGCTGCGTGCCTCGCGCACGCTATACGCCCTATTGGTTATTGCGTAGCACTTTTCCGTTTGATCCAGTCAAGAACGCGCGAAACTTGGAGATGTTTGAGCACGATCATGCTCCGCTGAGAAGAACCATCGAAATGATTGTGCGCCAGACGTCGCTGAAGGTCCTGATTTGCCCTGAGGATCTGACGCAAATGAAAATAGGTCGCGAGTGGATTTTCGACAAGTTGCCTGCGGATGTGCGGTCGAGAGTCGTTTGTCGCGATACGTTCTGGTTGCCCGATGAAGCCATTAGTACCTATGTAATGTCCGCTGGTCTGTTTGGTCTGGAAATGCACAGCCCCATCATGTGCATTGCCAACGGTGTCCCGGCGATTGTAGGACGGTTTGCCGAGCAAACTTCCAAAGGTTTCATGTGGCGCGACATCGGACTGAACCAATGGCTCTTCGACTTCGACCAGACTGCCAGCCTCAATCTGTATCCGCAGACAGTCATGCGTATGCTGACCGATACCGATAGAACCCAGCGGCTCTTGGCTAGTGCTCAAGCCCTGGTCAGAGACTTGCAAGCTTCGGCGACTTCTGCCATAAGTATCTGAGCGGAAAAGGGGTCAGGTCTCTTTTTCGCAAGTTAACTACCTAAGAAATGCAAGCAAAGACGGAAAATAGACCTGACCCCTTTTTCGCAAATAAGGTTGGATAGTGGCTCAGTACGACGAACAAGCTTTTTTGATGGCGGCCAAAGCCGAGTGTTACCAGCGTTGCTTTCGATTGCCGTTGAAGGTTAGTGAACTGATGAAGGCCGGTCGCGCCCATGACGCCGGCCAGCGCTTCGGTTTATGGCTGCATCAACAAGGGTCGCTGGCCGCGCTGAACGAGATTTATGATTGCGAAGTCCAAGGCCAGCGTCCACGGGCGGCTCAATTAGTTCTCTTTTCCGAAGCCCTGCAACTTGGGCAAATGAATGAAATCGACTCGACTGGCGCCTACTTCGAAGGCTACCAACAAGTAGCCCGCGACTATTTTAAGTGGGTTGAATCGCTCAGGCTGGCAAACTCCGGCGTGCCGGTCGCAGTCAGCCATGCCACTGACCCATGACTGTGGCGGTCAAGCTACCGCCACTGAAATGCGTTTTTTCAATTGTTGATACAAGTCCGATGGCGAACGCCCACAGCGAACCAAGGAAAGGCACTTGTCAATGATCATCCGCATGTCGCAGAAGCTTAATGCCAAAGTGAAGGCTGGTAAGCCGGCGGATTTGCCGCTGGCTGAAGATCCGCTGTTGGACTGGTCGACTGAGTTGTTTAATTCGGGCCGTCATCCGTACATTCTGATCAGCAACACAAAATCGCTTTACTCACGAATCATTTCTGGCAACGAAGTCACCAGCAGCAAGCAACTGCTCAGTCACGTCCACCAGGCTTTGCTCGATCAACTCAGCCGGGATGGACTGACAGCCGCCGTCGCTAAATTGACATCGATCGATATGGCCGAGGCGCAGATCGCCAAATCTCTCAATGGCGAAGTGATCAGATCGATGAACGAGCTGATCTTGACGGCGAATGTGGTACTCAGTCTCCGAGAGTCGCGGTTGGCTGAATCTAGTACAGAACTCAATGGCACCTTGTTGACAATTTTGAGCACAACGAAGCGCGGTTTTGGAAAGCCCAAAGACGTCATGGCAGAGATGTGCCAACAAGCGTAGGTTTACGGGCCGTGGGCATCCAGGCCGTGAATATTCAGGCCGGCAGTAGGAAGATGTTTCTTTGGCAAGCCGCCGAATACAACCGCAACCTTGTTAGACGATTATTGAATAAGGGCGTTGCCCAATCACACGTGTCTGCGAATGCATACCTAGGCGTTGTCCTAGTTTACGATGACCCAGGGCTTTGCCCAACAACGAAAATGGCATGCAGTGGTTTTTACGACTAGCTGGACCATGGTGTTTCAAGCCGCGCGCGAGGATGGTCGCTCAGGCAAGCCTGCTTTGGGCCGGCTCATGGAGCGTTATTGGCAACCGCTTTACTTCTTTGCTCGACGTCAGGGGTTGTCGGCAGTCGATGCCGAAGATGCCACGCAAACCTTCTTGATGGAATTGCTCGATGGCAAGTGCCTGGCGGCGGCCGATCCGGCCAAAGGTCGCTTCCGGAACTATCTGCTAACTTTGTGGAAGCGGTTTCTGATTGATCGCGAGCGTTTCAATCATCGAATCAAACGTGGGGGTGAGCACAGGCAGACCTCGCTGAGTTGTATCGAGGGCGAAAAAGCCTGGTTGAATAGGTCAACCACCGCGGCTCAATACGTTGATCCGGATCAAGCCTACTACGAGCAGTGGGCGGCCGCCATGATCGATGCCGCGCTCCAGCAATTGCGATTGGAATATAGCCAGAGCCGGCGCGAGACGATCTTCGAAGCCTTGATGCCTCATTTGACCGTGCCGATCCAAGCGGCCACGTATCGCGCGATGGCTTTGCAATTAAACTGCTCAGAGGGGGCCATCAAGGTGGCTATGCATCGCCTGCGTCAACGATTTGCAGAAACCCTCAGGCAGCAAGTTCAAGAAACGCTCGATGATCCCCGGGACTTGGAAACCGAATTGGAGGAATTGATTCGATACTTTCCACGACAAGCCAAATAGTTGTCGACCAGCGCGCCGGCCAAGATTTCTGAGAAAATTGACTCTGCGGTTGTAATCGCCGACGGAAACCATCGAATCTATAAGCAGACGATTGATCTGGCCATGAACCGTGCTGAGTCCTTTCCATGAGTGCTTGCCCTGAATGTTCTTCGCTGCTGCGCCCGGACGGCCAATGCAGTGCCTGTTTGCTGCGGCTGGCGGTCTCGTTTCGCCGCGGCGATTCGGCCAATGGCATGGATTACGACATGGCTAATCAAATGGCCCAGGATATGTCTGAAGTTCCAGCAGCCCTGCGAGCCCACTTTCCGCAGTTGGAGATCCTGCGCGTAGTAGGGCGGGGTGGGATGGGAGTCATTTACCAAGCGCGGCAGACCTCGCTCGAGCGCGATGTGGCGATCAAAGTCATCGATCGCACCATCTCTAGCGACACTGCGTTTCTGAATCGATTCGACCGGGAGGCCAAGGCGCTGGCTCGGCTGAGTCACCCGAACATCGTGGCGGTCTACGACTATGGCCGAACTCCCGATGGACTGGCCTACCTGGTGATGGAATATGTTCACGGGTTGAATCTGCGCGAAGCCTTGCAGACGATGGCGATCGATGTCACTTACGCCATCGAGATCATCCAGGCTGTTTCGCTGGCGCTGGAATACGCTCACTCTAAAGGTGTCGTTCATCGCGATATCAAGCCCGAGAACATACTGCTTAGTGACGATGGTCGCATT
>JADLDX010000032.1 GCA_020846515.1 Pirellulaceae bacterium | reverse complement strand
ATCAACAACATGATCCTGGGGGTTAAGAACGGCTACGAAAAGCGTCTGGAGATTCAGGGTGTAGGTTACGTCTGCTCGCTGCAAGGCAAGCGTTTGCACCTGCGAGTCGGCTTTGCCAACGAGCTGAAGCAGGACATTCCTGTCGGCCTGGATGTGGCTTGCCCCGATCAAACTCACATTGTCATCAAGGGGTGCGACAAGCAGCTGGTCGGCCAGTTTGCCGCCCAGATTCGCTCGCTCCGCAAACCCGAACCATACAAGGGCAAAGGCATTCGCTACCAAGGCGAAGTGGTCAAGCTCAAACCAGGTAAGTCGGCAACGTAATGGGCTGTGTTCCGGCGGCTGATCAGTAGTCGCCAGCGGATACGCAAAAGTCGATACAAAACAACCGGGATACCCGGCGATAGGCAAACGTGCGAGAACCGATCGAGTTCGGGTGACTTGATTCATATCGCTGCATTGAGAAAGTTGGGTTTAGGTGTTTTTATGAAGATGAAGAAGATCATCAACGGTCAGCGCCAGCGACGCCAATGGCGAGTTCGCAAGGCCATGCATGGCACTTCGGCTCGTCCGCGCCTGTGCGTTCAGCGGACGCTCAAGCATGTGGGTTGCCAGTTGATCGATGACGATGCCGGTCGGACGTTGGTTTCGGCCAGCACTCGCGATAAGACGGTCCGCGACCAGGTGAAGTCGGGCGATAACTGCGAAGCCGCCTCTGTGATCGGTAAAGTGATTGCTGAACGAGCATTGGCGGCGGGCATCACCAAGGCATGTTTCGACCGTGGTGCCAGCAGGTTCCATGGTCGCGTGGCTGCTTTGGCCACTGCGGCTCGCGAAGGTGGTTTGCAGTTCTAAAGGTTGGTAAGCGATATTTAATGAACCGGTTGGTATCCGCCGCCTGTTCAAGTCCGTTTAAGGTAAAGAACTGAAGGGCAATTGCACTTCAGCTGGGAAAACCAGGTGCCCTTTCGAAGGTGTCACCCACAGGGGAGAATGTTCTGTGGCAAATATAGATCTACCGCAAGGCGAAGCGTCAGTCGAACGCGTGCTGAAGATCAAGCGCTGCGCCGCCGTGGTAAAGGGTGGTCGTCGCTTCAGTTTCGCTGCGTTGGTCGTCGTCGGTGATGGTAAGGGCAGCTGCGGCTTTGGCTACGGCAAAGCCAACGAAGTGCCACCCAGTGTGACCAAGGCTCAGAAGCAAGCCAACCGCGACAACCTATCGGTGCCGGTCGTTAATGGTACCATTCCACACCAGGTGATTGGTCGCTACGGCGCTGCCAAGGTCATCTTGCTGCCCGCCAGCCCTGGTACCGGTATCATCGCTGGCCCAGCTGTCCGAGCAGTGTGCGAAGCTGCGGGTATCAAGGATATCTTGACCAAGAGTTTCCGATCCAACAATCCATCCGTGCTGGTTAAAGCTACGTTCAACGCTCTGAAGAAACTGCGCACGCGGGAAGATGTCGAGCGACTGCGAGGAGTTTCCCTGTCATGAATATTAGTGAAGTCAACGATGGCATCACCAAGAACAAGCTGCGTCGGCGCATCGGCCGCGGGCCTGGTTCTGGTCAAGGCAAAACGGCTGGTCGCGGTCATAACGGGCACAAGTCTCGTTCGGGCTACTCGCGCCACCCCGTCTTCCAAGGCGGTGATTTGCCCTTGGTGCGCCGTATCCCTAAGCGTGGATTCAATAACAAATTTGCGTTAACCGTTGTCTCGATCAACTTGGGCCAAATTGCTCAAGTGTTCGATGCTGGCGACGAGATTACGCCGAAGACTTTGCAAGCGCGTGGCGTGATCAAGCGACGATTCGATGAGATCAAGGTGCTGGGTGATGGAGAAATCACCAAGCCACTTAAGATTTCAGCCCATCGCTTTAGCGCGTCGGCCTTGGAGAAGTTGCAAGCTGTCGGCGGCTCTGCTACCGTCGTGAAAGCCCGTCGTACGCCTAAACAGCGTGTGGCCGAGCTAGCCAGCCAAGCTGGTAAGAAGTAACGATAGCCCTGTAACGGAGTTGACCCGATGTGGGAAAAGCTGCGAATTGTTTTTACAATTCCTGAGCTGAGGCAGAAGATTCTGCTGACGCTGGTCCTGCTGGCCGTATACCGAGTTGGGTACCAAATTCGCTTGCCGATGGTACCTAGCAACTATGACCAGAACAGCCAGTTAAGTGGCTTCCTGGATAAGGTATCCGTTTTTGCGGCCACCGACCTGCGGGAGATCACGATCTTCGGGTTGGGCATCATGCCCTACATCTCCGCCTCCATCGTGTTCCAGCTGCTGGGCAGCGTTTGGAAGCCAATCGAAAATTTGCGCAAAGAAGGCCAGACGGGCATGCGCAAAATCAATGAATACACGCGGTATCTGACCGTGTTTCTTTGCATTTTGCAAAGCTGGATCTACCTGCGGACTTATGTCATGGGTGGCAGTCTGGCTGGCGTGTCCGACGACTTCCTTGGGCTCAACTCGACGACGTTGCACTTTGGTTGGCAAGTCACCGCGATCGCCATCATGACCTGCGGAACCATGTTCCTGATGTGGTTGGGCGAGCAGATTGACGAGTACGGTATCGGCAACGGTATTAGCTTGCTAATCATGGCCAGTATCTTGGCTCAAATGCCGGGTGCGTTTTTGGACCTGAAGGAAGACATGACCTATCAGCTCAGCGGATCGTCTGGCCAAATTGGCCCCGATACGCTGATTGTGATGGCCTGCTTGTTCGTGGCGGTCGTCTACGGCGTGGTCTTCATAACGCTCGGTCAACGACGAATTCCGACGCAGAGTGCCAAGCACGTACGCGGCCGTCGCGTGTACGGGGGCACCAAGCAGTATTTGCCTCTGCGGCTCAATCAAGCCGGTGTTATGCCGATCATTTTCGCGAGCAGCTTGATCATGTTGCCCGGCCTGTTGTTTACGATCATGGCCACCTGGTTCAATGGTGATTCTCGGTTCAGCAAGGCTATTGCCAACTTCTTCAATATGATGGGCAATAACCTGCAGAGCGGGCAGACTTTCACCTACATGGTGCTTTACGTTCTGCTGATTTTCTTCTTCTGCTACTTCTGGACATCGATTACGTTCAACCCGAAAGAGATGTCGGAAAACCTAAAGGATCACGGTACGTTCATCCCGGGCTACCGCCCTGGTAAACGCACGGCTGATTACCTGGAACGCGTTATGGTTCGAATTACATATGTGGGTGCTGCCTTCCTTTCGTTGGTGGCGATTGTGCCCATCCTGGTCAATCAGCAGTTAGTTAATTCGTTTGCCGTAGCAAACTTCTATGGTGGTACAGGTTTGCTGATCGCGGTGAGCGTGGCGTTTGACTTGATCCAGAAGATAGATAACCATTTGCTGATGAGGAATTACCGCGGCTTGCTGGAGTCGTAACTCGACACTATAGCCCGTAGCTGGTTAGCCCGTTTGTGGGCGGCGAGGGTCGCCAGGAGGTTAGATTGGCATCGTTTACGGAGCCGGTGGATGGTCGCACCGGCTCGTTCCTTTCCCAAGGGTCATTGCCATGCGGATAGTCTTCATCGGGCCGCCTGGCGTGGGCAAAGGCACCCAATGTAAACGGTTAGTCGAGTATCTGGCTATTCCCCATCTCTCGACTGGTGAGATGTTGCGCGAGGTCAAGCGACAGGATACCGCTTTGTCGCGTTGGGTTTCGTCGTACGTAGATGCTGGGAAGCTTGCGCCGGATCACTTAGTGATGCGCATCGTGGCCCAGCGGCTGGCCAGTCCGGATTGCGAAGCTGGTTGCCTTTTCGATGGCTTTCCGCGGACGCTGGTGCAGGCTCAATTGCTCGATGAGCACTTTACCAAGGTGGGGCGGCAGTTGGATTTGGTGCTGGACTTGCAGGCTGAGGAAGAAGAGTTAGTGACTCGAATCCTCAAACGGGCCCAGCAGGAGCACCGGGCTGATGATACTTATGAAACTATTCGTGCGCGACTGCATGTGTTCCATACGCAGACCGCGCCATTGCTGGAATACTACCAGCGCAAGGGTTTATTGTGTTCGATCGATGGCATGCAGCCGCCGGATTTGGTTTTTGACAAGATCAAAGAGGCTGTAGAACGAGGCCGGCGTTAAATTACGGCTTGCCAACCTCAATTTCGTAGGACTATACTATCTCGCTTCGAAACGCAAGAAGAGCAATTTGTGTACCTGAAGCAACGGTAAGTCATTTTAGATTCAGTAGTTAAGTAGATTTGCAGGAGTTCGCCAGCGTGCCGCGTTTACTTGGTGTGGACATACCCAACGAGAAGAAAGTGGCGATTTCGCTTACATATTTGTACGGTGTGGGACCTTTCGTCGCCCGTCAAGTGTGTGTCAAGACGAACATCGACCCAGACAAATCCGCTCGCGAATTGAGCGAAGACGAACTGAGCCGCTTGGCTACGTTGTTGGAACGAGATTACACGGTCGAAGGTCCCCTGCGCCGCCAGATCGGCCAGAACATTCACCGCTTGCGCGAAATCAAGTGTTACAGTGGTATGCGCCATCGGTTGAACTTGCCCGTTCGCGGTCAACGCACCCGTACCAACGCACGTACCCGCAAGGGACCACGTAAGACGGTGGCGGGCAAGAAGGGCGTGAAGGATCTGCGCTAGTGCCAGAGTGTCTGGGGCCTTTGCTCTGCTGGGGTTTTGTCCAGCCGAGTCAAGGTGCCGACTCGAGGTTTGCTAGCTCAGGAAAGAGGGAGCTCAGGCTTAGGCAAAGGATTGGCTCAGGCAGCTACCTGAAAGTGAATGAACAAACTAAAGCCGCCGACTGTTTCTGCTCAGCGGTGGACAGATATAACCAACCGTAACGTCAGTATTTTTGAGGTTCAAGACTGTGGCAAAGGCCAAACGTCGTAAGCAGCGTCGGAATGTAACGGTGGCGATTGCGCACATTCGCGCCACGTTCAATAACACGACCGTCACGATTACCGACACCAAGGGTGACACGCTCTGCTGGGCAAGTGCGGGTACTTGTGGGTTCAAGGGGTCTCGCAAGAGCACGCCTTTCGCCGGTCAAGTCGCAGCTCAACAGGCGGCCGAAAAGGCAGCCAAATTTGGTGTGCGTGAGATCGATGTACGGGTCAAAGGCCCTGGGTCAGGTCGGGAAAGCGCTATCACCGCTTTGCAGACGGCTGGCATGTCGGTTAAGCAGATCGAAGATGTGACCCCGATTCCGCACAATGGTTGTCGCCCACGCAAGCGTCGACGAGTTTAGGTTCAACCAGTTTGAACGATCGGCAGCACGTCGCACTCCGCGTGCTCTATTGCATCAACCTAACAGAGCATAGTAACAACTAGTACGAGGCTAAAACCTAATGCACATCAAATGGCGCGGTTTGGAACTGCCAAGCGCGGTACACGTTGATAAGAGCACGCTCTCGGGCACTTACGGCAAGTTCGTGGCTGAACCGTTTGAGCGCGGATTTGGAACCACGATCGGCAACAGTATGCGCCGCATCCTGCTTTCCAGCCTGGAAGGTAGTGCGATTACCCAGATCAAAGTGCGTGGCGCGCAGCATGAATTCACCACGATCCCAGGTGTGTTGGAAGACGTCACCGAAGTTGTGTTGAATGTCAAAAGTCTTGTAGTTAAGAACCATAGCGATTCAACCCGCGTGATCACCGTCGAACGCAATAAGGCTGGAGTGATCAGTGGTGCCGACGTCGAGACCGACGGCGACGTAGAGGTCATCAACAAACATCATGTTTTGGCTACGCTGACCGACG
Organism: Pirellulaceae bacterium; assembly: GCA_020846515.1. Lineage (GTDB taxonomy): Bacteria > Planctomycetota > Planctomycetia > Pirellulales > Pirellulaceae > Aureliella. Next base: position 532 of record JADLDX010000032.1, on the reverse strand, counting down.
ACGTGCCGTTCGTTATGGAAATGGTGGTTGAGAATGGTCGTGGTTATGTATCCGCTTCGGAGCATAGCAGTCGCGATCACGAGATCGGAATTATTCCGGTCGACGCAGTATTCAGTCCAGTTGTCCGCGTGCGTTACGAAGTCGAAGAGACTCGCGTTGGACAGAAGACCAACTACGATCGCTTGACGCTGGAGATCTGGACCGATGGTTCTATCGACCCAGAGATGGCGATGACCGAGTCGGCCAAGATTTTGCGTAAGCACCTCAATCCGTTCGTGCAATACACCGAGTTGGGCAAGCAAGTGCATGCCACAGCTCGCGGTGGCCCTGGTTCAGCCGAAGCTCAACTCGAGAGCAAGTTGAACATGATGGTCGCCGACCTGCGGTTAAGTGTTCGAGCTGGTAATTGTTTGGAGAGCGAAGGCATTCGCACCATTCGCGAGTTGGTTCAACGCACCGAAGATCAATTGTTGGAGATCCGTAACTTTGGCGATACGACGCTCAATGAAGTGCGTGACAAGCTCTCGACGCT
>JADLDX010000031.1 GCA_020846515.1 Pirellulaceae bacterium | reverse complement strand
TTTCGGGGAGGGTGTGTGCGCCGCCCAGAAGAGCTCGCAGCGAAGCGCTTCATGCCTTGGTTAGCACGGGAGGCACCCTCCCCGCCCACGCTGACGCCAGTCGCCCCTCCCACTGCTACGCAGCAGGAGGGTTAGTTTTACGCAGCAGGAGGGTTAGTTCGGTTAAAATGACCTATCCGCATCAATCCCTCCGAAACAGGTCAAAGCTGCACCATGAAACATCGCATTGCGATCCTTATGTCACTCACTTTTGCCACCTGCATTGTGCTGCCTGTATCATTGTTCGCTCAGGTTCCGGGCAGTAGTGACGACCAGAGCTGGCAGGTTCTTGCTGCTGCTCATGCGCGCAATCTATCCCATGTGAAATGGTCGCCTGTGGCTGACACATTGCCCAACCGACAGGGCGGCTTTTTCAAGAAGGGTCAAGAGTACACTGGCGTACCCTATTCCAGCGTTCGCTCAGAGGGACGCTACATCGGGTTCGATATTGCCTTGCGCACGTTTTTAGCGGCCGTTGAAAACCCACAGAGCGTGCTGTACACAGAGAATCTCACTGGCAAAGTCCCCAACGCGGCTGCGTATTACGGCAGTGTCTGCTCGGCCTACACCAGCTACGCGCTCGGTTGCGGATTTCCGGTGGTCAGCCGTCGCTACGGACCCGAGACCAACCAAGGGATCGTACTTGTTGAGCCGCAGACCGCCCAAGGCGCGCAGGTCGGCGATGTCATTTATACGCCTCACGCAACCGAGACCTCTGGCTCACATGTTGAAATGATCACCGCGGTAGTGCGCGACAAAGAGGGACGTGTCATCTCTGTTCGCGTCGAGGAAAGTCGACCGCCGACAACGAGCATCACCGATCGCAGCGCCGCGAAGTTCGATGCCCACTTGGCCACGAAGAACAAGCAACTGTTCCGCATCACTCATCTCGACACTTGGCGCGGCGATAACCGCGCCGAGCCCTTGCGTTTTCCAAACTTTCAACTCGACGCTACTGCGCCGACAATCAATCGCGCGCTGTTGCTTGACCTGGGCGATTGGGTGCCGTACATCCGGGGAAATCCTGTCAAATTCAACGTCATGGACCGCGACGGACGCGGCCTGAAAACACTCGTCATCCGACGCGGCCACGAAGTTGTTGAAAAGATTAAGCTCGATACCCCAGGCGTACACGAGCGCCGTTACGAAGTGTGTGGCGACTACACGGCGCGAGTTATCCATGCCGATGGCACCGAAAGCCAAGCGTGTGAGTTTGCTGTATGCGATCTCATGCTGCGCTTGCCAGGCGACAGTATCTCGCTGGGCAAAGAATGGAAAGTTGAGTTCGGCTCTGAAAACATCGATGTCATCGCCGTGTATCTTTGGAACTCCGACGACAGCTATGGTCGTCATGCGTTGTTCCTGACACCCGAGGAACGACAGGCTGGTTCACTGACCATCCCAGCTGAACTGCTGAAGAAGCCCGGTAATTTGCAGGTGTGGCTGATCGGAGAGCATAAGCTGGGACGACTCAAGTTTCGCAAAGATATCCCGCTGGTAAGGTGAGTGGGCAATACTGGTTCAGCCCCAAGTCAGCCTCTTTTCGAAGCACGCTGCGAACTCAATTGATTTCACCTTACATGATATTACGGAAAAGCGCTCATGAAAAATGTCTTAGTATTCTTGATTGCAATTCTGTTGGCGCCTGCAGCATGGCTTCATGCGGCGGATGCCCCGAAACTTCCATTGCCTAACATTGTCTTGATGTATGCGGACAACCTTGGCTACGGTGATCTTGGCTGTTACGGCAACATAAAGGTTCAATCGCCGCGGCTTGATCGATTGGCTCAGGAAGGCGTGCGCTGCACAGACTTTTATGTCGTCACTGCCACCTGCACGCCGTCACGTGGGGCGATTCTCACCGGTCGGCATCCGCAGCGCAACGGCCTCGCGCATCAACTGGCTACGACCGAGAATTGGAATGGGATCGGATTGCCACATCGCGAGCGGCTCATTCCGCAGTATTTGAAGGCCGCGGGTTATGCAACGGCGTGCTTCGGTAAATGGAACATCGGCTTCGCCGAAGGCAGTCGGCCCACGGAGCGCGGTTTCGACGAATTCCTTGGCTGTCGTTCGGGGAATATCCATTACTTCAAACACACTTATCACGGCGAATACGACATCTTTGAAGGAATCGCTCGGCGCCGCGTCGAGGGCTACAGCACGGATATCTTCGCCGACGCCACTTGTGACTATATCAAACGCCAATCGAAAGCAGGCAATCCGTTCTTCGTCTATCTGCCATTCAACGCGCCGCACTATGTCAGCGAAGTGAACATGCTTCCCGACGAGAATGAGAAACCAATGTGGCATGTACCGGGGCAGTACTTGGAACGTTATGGTTGGCCGGCTGATGACCAAACGGAACAACATCGCTATCTAGCATTGCTCACGGCGATGGACGATGCTGTTGGTCGGGTGCTCGACACATTGGATGCAACTGGCCAGCGCGAGAATACTCTAGTGATGTTTATTTCAGACATGGGCGCCATTTTGCGGCCAACGCATGGTAAGGATGTAGCTTCCAATGCGCCGTTCCGCGCTGGTGCACCAGAACTCTATGAAGGTGGTATTCGTGTTCCGGCAATTTTCCGCTGGCCGGGCAAGATCAAACCTGGCACTGAAAGCCATGCTATGCTCACGCACTTGGACGTCCTGCCACTTTGCCTAAGGGCAGTTGGTCTTCAGCCGCCAACGGACCGAATACTCGACGGTCAAGATCCTCTACCTGCCTTGATCGGGTCGGAATCGCCGCATGCCCGCATCGTTGCCACGCTCCGAAACGCGGCCGCCATGCGTGAAGGGCACTTAAAAATACATCGCACAGCGCCGGGCAAACCATGGGAATTCTACGACCTGGCAGCCGATCCGGGCGAAACAACCAACCTGGCTGACGCTCGTCCCGCCGATGTCAAACGTTTGTCCAACGCCTTTACGCAATGGGAACACGATGTCCAACAAGACGCTAGCGCCCCTGCACCACGCCCATCCAGTCCAACGCCTACGAAAGCTAAGCCATGAATCAAGCCCCTTCACATATCGTTGCTCTGGTCATAGCGCTGTTGACAACGCCACTGTTTCATTTGCAGGCCGCTGAGCCGTTGCGACTGGCAGTGTTCCGCGCGGATGTGACACCACCGCTTGGTTCGCCTCTGTGCGGCGGATTGGTCAAGCCAACCGAAGCCGTTAGTGATCCGTTGCAGGCGTTGGGCGTGGTCTTGCTCTCCGAGGATAAGCCAATTGTCCTCTGCGCGGTGGACTATTGCGAGATTCGCGGCGCGGATCATGTGCATTGGCGCGAGGTTCTGGCAAAAGCGGCTGGCACCTCACCAGAGCGAGTAGCTGTGCATGCCTTGCATCAGCATAACGTGCCACTGGCCGATAGCGTCGCCCAGCAACTGCTGCCCGAGATCCCTATCATCGATACCAAAGCCGCCGAGCGAACGCTTACGAGTGTAGCAGCCAGTCTCGAAGCAGCCTTGAAACATCCACAGCCCGTGACGCACTTTACCACCGGCCAGGCCCAGGTTCATCAAGTCGCCTCCAACCGCCGTGTCATGGGGCCAGACGGAAAAGTCATCGGTGTGCGGACCAGTGCCACCAAGGATGTCAAACTGCGCGAGGCACCGGAGGGAACCATCGATCCTATGCTCAAGACCATCAGCTTCTGGAATGAGAATCAGAAACTGGCTGCGCTGCACTACTACGCTACGCACCCGATGAGTTACTACGGCGACGGTGTCGTGAGTTCCGACTTTGTGGGCATCGCTCGCGAACAACGAACAGTCGAAGAGAGCGTACCGCATATTTTTTTCACGGGCTGCGGCGGCAATGTAACAGCTGGCAAATATAACGATGGCTCCAAAGAGAACCGCGCTCGACTGGCCGACCGCATCCACTCGGCGATGGTCCAGTCTGAACAGCAGCCCAAGCGCGCGAAGCTCGACCATTGGCAGTGGCACGTCAAGCCTGTCCTCTTTAATGCAGATCCCAACTTCAGCGAACAACGCATGCTGCAGTTGATTGGTAACCCTGCGACCTCAAACTCTGTTCGAATTGGCGCCGCGATGCGCGTGGCTTTCATTCGACAGTGTGCGGCCGGCGTGCCGATTCCATTTACCAGCCTGCACTTAAACGATGACGTTTGCCTGTTGCATCTGCCTGGCGAAGCGTTCATTGAATATCAACTCTTTGCCCAGCAGCAGTTCTCCAGCGGCTTCGTGGCCACTGCCAGCTACGGTGATGGCGGTCCAGGCTATATCCCGTTAGAACATTCATTCGTAGAAGGTGGCTATGAACCGACCTGGGCCTTTGCTGCGCCTGATTCCGAGAAGCTGATGAGACAAACGATTACGGACCTGTTGCAAAAACCTTAATGAAAGTAATCCTATGCAGAAACTAAGCACGATCTGCCTTTCCACGCTCTTGCTCTTGCCGTTGGCTGGACTACACGCAGCCGAACCGAAGCAGGGAGAATCCAAACGGGTCGACCTGGGCGAAGGCGTCACGCTGGAGGTCGTTTATTTGCCGCCCGGTCAGTTCATGATGGGCAGTACGCCAGAGGAAAAAGCCTGGGCCACAGGCATCGAAGGCGGCGCTCAACCTGGCACGGATCGCGAGTCATTCGAAGGTGAAAAGCCGCGGCTGACGCGCGTCAAACATGGTTGTTGGTTGGGTCGTACAGAAGTTAGTGTTGGCCAGTTCAAGCGTTTTACGATCGAGAGCAAGTATGTCACCGATGCCGAAAAGCCTGATGGCAAGACACAGGTTTTTGATCCTGAGTGGACTGGCTATAAACTGACGACCCAAGTGGTTCATCCATGGAAATCTGTGCCGGGTAAGAGCTGGCGCGATCCGAATTGGGGTTTCCCGAACCGCGATGAATTCCCGGTGGTCTGTGTCAGTTACAACGATATGAATGCGTTTTGCCGATGGCTGACCGAGCGTGAAAAGCAAGCGGGCCGGTTGCCTGAAGGACTCGAATATCGCCTGCCCACAGAAGCTGAGTGGGAGTATGGATGTCGAGGCGGCAGCCAAGAGAGCAATTATTTTTGGTGGGGCAATGAACTAGAACAAGGCGAAGGGCGACTGAACATTTCCGCGATTGATTTCCTGCCGGGCCGAAATAGAACCTGGCCATTAGGGAAAGCACCGTGGAGCGACGGTTATTCTTTCGTCTCGCCGGTGGACCACTACGGCGAGAAGGGCCGCAACGGCTTCGGTCTGGCTGATATGTGCGGTGGCGTGTGGGAGTTTGTCATTGATCACTTCGATCCCAAAGGTGGGCACGAAGAGATCTACTATGAAAATGCCGAAAAGCGCACTGTCTCCCGCCCCGTGTGCCGAGGCGGTAACTACTTCGACGTGCCCGGCAATGCGCGTTGTGCCGTTCGTCTGGGAATCGGCGGCGTAAATTATTCTGACTCACGCGACGGGTTTCGTATTTGCCTTGGCCCAATCGTGCCGCGATAGCAATTTCTTCTGCTGCTGCGCAGCAGCGGAAACTAACCCGCCTGCGGCGTAGCATCGGGAGGGTCGACCCGCGGCAGCATGGGCGGGGAGGGCCGGCCGTGCTAACCCAAGCATGAAGCACTTCGCTGCGAGCTCGTCTCTGCGGCGCACGCACCCTCCCCGAAAAAACAGGCTGCAGTAGCGCCTGTTTTTTCGACCCTCCCGGGCGCTGCGCTGGGAGGGTTAGTTCGGCTGCTACGCCGCAGCAAACTAACTCAGGTACAATCTGTTCATGAAA
>JADLDX010000030.1 GCA_020846515.1 Pirellulaceae bacterium | reverse complement strand
CAGGAGGGTTAGTTGAACTAACCCTCCCAAGCGCAGCTTAGGGAGGGTCGAAAATCACGCCTTCAGCGTAGATTTTCGGGGAGGGTGCGTGCGCCGTAGAGACGAGTTAGCAGCGAAGTGCTTCATGCTTTGGTTAGTCGAGGCCTGCCCTCCCCGCCCACGCTGCCGCGGGTCGACCCTCCCGCTGCTACGCAGCAGGAGGGTTAGTTAGCTAGTCCGGCCTAAATGGCCGCCACTGGAACTGTCGGAGATCATTTGATCGCGCAGCGCTTGCAGGCCACGTTTAAGTAGTCCGGCTACGGCCATTTCCGTTTTGTCCATGGTCGCCGAAATTTCCTTGAGCGATTGCCCTTCCACGTAGCGCAGCCGCAGGGCTTCACGCTGCGTTTCAGGCAAAGACTGCAAGCAATTGGCCAGATAAACTGCGGCTTCATCGCGCATGACACGTTGGCTGGGAGAGGTCGTCTCTGAAGGCACCAGATCGGTCAGGGCGGGACCACTCTCACTGGCTGCATTGCTCAACTCACGACCAGCTGATCGCTTTTGAGTATAGAGATGCTTTTGGTGAGCGGAACTGACATTGTTACGGAGAATGTTGCGCAGCCAACCCAGCAATTCTTCGATCTGATGTCCGCGAAAGGCAGGTAAATCGCGTTGGGCTTCCATAAAGGTCACCTGAACCACGTCAGCGGGATCCAAACGCCCACGTAGCCGGGCATCCAAATAACGCTGCGCTAAGACGGTCAAATAAGCGCGATAGTCTTCCAGCAGACGCCCCAACGACTCACGGTTCCCCGCCAGGGCTTCATCGAGTAACTGCTGATGGTTTGTGCGATTCACTGGTAGTGCGTGACTGGTAGTGGTAAGTTCGAATGGCACAGGTCAGCCATGCAGCCTGCCTAAGGGATGCGCGGAATCTGGCCGGAGTTCAGGCCCAATATCGAGCCCTCCGGGCGGGCAGGCCCTTTGCCAGGTGGGCGGTGCGCAGAACGTCAAATTGCACTGTATAATGAGCCGGTCAGTTTTGCAATTCGATAATGAGTACCCCGGGGTATTGCGATGTATTTAAGAATGGCCAAGCGGCTGTTGTGGGAAACCGACAAACGACTGCTCTGGAAATTGGCCTATCAAGCCGGTTGGAAGGGGCTGCGCAGTGTGCAAAAGCACCGCAGTCGCCTGAAACGTGGCGAGTTCTTCCCACCCTTCTTATATTTGTCGGTCATCAACACCTGCAATCTGCGCTGTCAGGGCTGTTGGGTCGATGTGGCCGGCAAGCAGACCAAGATCGATGTCGCGGCTCTCAACCGAACGGTCAACGAAGCCAAAGCGGTCGGCAATGCTTTTTTTGGGATCCTCGGCGGCGAACCGTTCTTGCATCGCGAGCTACTCGATTTTCTGGAAGGCCAGCCCGACGTTTATTTCCAAGTCTTCACCAACGGACATTTCATTACCGATGAAGTTGCCAAACGCTTGCGCAAAATGGGCAACGTTACGCCGCTGATTAGTGTCGAAGGCAGCGAGATCGTCAGCGACGAGCGCCGCGGCCGCGCTGGGGTGCTCAGCGCCACCATGCAAGGCTTGCAGAATTGCCTCAACAATAAAGTGCTGACCGGTGTATGCACCAGCGTCTGTCGGACCAACATCGATGACCTGCTCAATTCACGCTGGGTTGATCGGCTGATCGAAATGGGCGTGATGTATTGTTGGTTCCATGTCTATCGCCCGGTTGGACCGGAGAGTCGACCTGAGTTGGCGCTAGACACCGATCAACTGCGCCGCGTGCGTCAGTTCGTGGTCGATACCCGGGCCACCAAACCGATCATCGTGATCGACGCATATCATGACGGCGAAGGGCGAGCACTCTGTCCGGCCGTTACCGGTTTTACTCATCACATCGGTCCCGGTGGTGACATCGAGCCGTGTCCTATCATCCAGTTGGCCAAAGAAAATATTAACGATGGTCGACCGCTGAAGGATGTGTTCAATCAAAGCGAGTTCTTGCGTGATTTCCGCCAGTTGACCGCAGAGCATACGCGCGGGTGTGTCGTGATGGAACGCCCTGACCTTTTGGTGCAATTGGCCGAGAAGCATCAGGCTCGCGACACTACGCAACGACACACCGTCATGCAAGAACTGCGCGCCACGGAACCACGTCGATCCCAGTATGTGCCCGGTATGGAAATTCGCGAACGAAACCTGCTGGTTCGATTGGCGAAGTGGTATGCGTTTAATGACTTTGGCACCTACACGCGCCACTTCAAAGCTGAAAACTGGACCGACCCTAATTCGGTTCAAGCCGAGACTGCGCGCCCTGAGCCTGCATGCCCAGAGCCTGCGCGAACTGTGCTGCATGAATTGCCAGTGGTCTCGGCCCCTGGTAAGTAGTTCAGTTGTTGGCTGGCGGCCCAGAACAATGGCAACCAAGAGAAAACGGGCAACTTCAAGGTGAACTAAGCGTCAGGTGCCTGCACACTTGGCCAGAGAGGCCCGCATACTTCGCAGTCCTCTCGGCGACTGATGCCCCGTCGACGAAACTGCATGCTGCGCAGATCCATTGTTAGTAGCGTGCCCAACAGGGGTTCACCGAAGCCGGCAAGTATTTTGATCACTTCCATCGCCGCCATGCAACCCACCGTGCCAGAGACAGCGCCGAAGACAGGGAACTCGCGCCGCCAGGCTGTCGGGGGTGTTGGCGTCAAACAGGCCAGGCACGGAGTCTGACCTGGTACAACCGAAGTCAGGCTGGCTTCCAGGTCATACATGGCGCACTCGACCACAGGCTTGCGTGCGTTGACCGCTGCGCGATTCATGGCCAGCCGTTCTTCAAACAGCGGGGCGCAGTCGACCACCAGGTCAACCTGGCTGACCAGTTCAGCGGCGTTGTCATCGTGCACGTTGGCATTGACCGCCACGATCTCAACACGTGGGTTCAGTTCCGACAATCGACGTTGAGCTGATTCAATGCGTGGTTTGCCAATCCAATCGTGCGTCATCAGCAGTTGACGATTCAGGTCGCTCGGTTTGACGTTGCCTGCATGTGCCAATACAAGTTTTCCAACACCGGCGGCGGCCAGTTGATACGCGACCAGTCCACCCAAGCCACCCAAACGCGATACCAGTACGGAAGACTGGCGTAGTTTCTCTTGACCAGCCAGACCAAAGTCACTGACCCACAGTTGCCACTGGTAGATGTCGAGTTCTTCCGGCGTAATAGTTTTCGGCACTTGATTAGCCACCGGATACTAACGTCATGAGGGCTACATGATCGCCGTGACGTAGCAAAGCATTTTGCAAGCTGGCCGGCGATTGATCGTTAATGAAGACTAGCAAGCCAGGACGTGGTTGGCCGTCCGCAGTGATCCATGGTGCCAAAGCTCCGTCGTGCGCTGTCAGCAAACGAGCTAACAACTCCGCGGCCGTGGAGCCTTCGGGTGTTTCGATTTTTTCACGAGTCACTCCACTGGCTACTCGTACTTGGGTTCCGTATTCAATCTCTATCTGCACGATCAATCGCAACTCATTGATGGGTTAGTTGTGGGGACGTTGGCAAGGGCTGTTCGACAATTCGCCCGCCTACTAAGCGAAAGTATCGATCGGCCAGGGCGGCGGTTTCGTCGGCATTGTGTGTAATATGCAAAGTGGTCATGCCCGTATCCTGCTTCAATCGCTTGAGCAACTCGTGCATTTCGTGACGCGTGACTTCATCCAGTGCGCTGAGCGGTTCGTCTAGTAGCAGCACAGCCGGCCGAAATGCAAGTGCTCTGCCTAAGGCCACGCGTTGGGCTTCACCGCCGGAGAGTTTCTCTACGGTTCGACCGAGCAGGTGAGAGATGCCCAGCCAATGCGATAATTCATCGACACGTTGGGCGATCAAATGGCTGGATTGCCTTCGCAGACGCAGAGCAAATGTTAAGTGCTCGCGAACGCGCATGTGCGGAAACAGCGCCAGGTCTTGTGGTACATATCCAATATCTCGATCGCCTGGTGCCCAATGAGTGACGTCCACCCCGCGCACCAGCACTTGCCCAGCGCTAGGCGGTCGCAATCCGCAAATGATCTCCAGCAAAGTCGTTTTGCCTTGGCCGGTTTGCCCCATCAACACTGCGTATTGACCGCTTTCGACGGCCAGCGAAACATCGTTGAGTGAAAACTGGCCGGCGCGACAGCCGATGCCTTTTAGCTGGATCATGTGTTGAGTCCTGTACCCAAGGCACGCAGAACTAGGAGCACCACTGCGGCCATGGCGACCATCAATAAAGACACAGCCACCGCTGCATTCAAGTTGCCGATGCTCAGTTCAAGAAACACGCTAGTGGAAAGGACTTCCGTACGCATGCGCGTGGCCCCGGCAAAGACCATGATCGGACCGAACTCACCCAGCGCGCGAGCCCAAGAGATGGTCATCGCCGCGACAATGCCGCGCCAGGCTTGTGGCAACGCAATCTCTGTAAACGCACGCCCTCGCGTACAACCCAAGGTGCGAGCCACTTGCTCCGGTCGCGGGTTGATCTGCTCGAATGTCACCCGCATCGTGCGCACGGCAAAGGCACATGAAACGGTAAACTGCGCCAGGATTACCGCTGGCCAATGGTAGGTAACTGGAAACGATCGACTCTTGAACCAATCTTCCAATGTGCCCGTTCCCAATCGAGTGTGAAACAGGATCAACAGACTGATCCCCAACACCAATGGCGGTAGCACGATTGGGATATCGACCAATGTATCGACCACCCAGCGACCGGGGAAACGATAGCGGGCCAACACATAGCCCAGTGGTGTACCGACCCACACGGACATCACGGCGGCCAGCGTGCAGGAGAGTAGCGTGAGTTTCAGTGCCGCTTGAATCTCAGGTTTCAGCAGCGCGGTCTTAAAATCATCCCAGGTCACAAAGACCACGTCGGCT
>JADLDX010000029.1 GCA_020846515.1 Pirellulaceae bacterium | reverse complement strand
GTTTCAGACCTAACCAACGGCTCTCGCTGCAGATTATCTGGCCGGTGTCTAGGCGAGTCAACGGAATTTTGTATAGATTTTTTAGTTAAATCGCGCGAGTACAGGCCTCCGGCTGCTTCGCAGCTGGAGGGTCGACCGGCTCCAAGTTGTCACCACTGTACGTGAACGCGTCCACGTGCTTAGAGCCGCCCCGCCCATGGACCTATCCGAAGAGGCGGGGTGGCGTATCGCATCCGGCGGGCTTAGCTGGCCTTCGTCAGGGCTTCCATGGCCGCTGCGTAGTTAGGCTCATGCGTCACTTCCGGCACGATTTCTCCGTAGACGACTTGGCCGTTTTTGTCCAACACGAACACGGCACGCGCCAGCAATTTCAACTCGTCGATCATGACCCCGAAAGCGTCGCCAAAGTTACCGTTTTGGTAGTCGCTGCCCATCTTCATCGCCTTGACACTTTCGGCGCCACAAAAACGATTGTGAGCGAATGGCAAATCGCGGCTAACGGTGACCGCGTTGACCTTGTCGCCTAGAGCGTTCAATTCTTCGTTGAATCGTTTGGTCTGAATGGCGCAGACGCCGGTATCCACTGACGGAACAACCGACAGAATTGTGGCTTTGCCCAACAGATCCTGCTTGCTAATCGTCTTCAGACCGCCTTCAAAGTAATGCACCTTGAACTCAGGGGCTGGGCTACCTACTTTCAGTTCATTGCCCAGCAGAGTCATGGGAGTGCCCTTGAACGTGATAACGCCGGTACGTGGCATGTGGTAATCCTGTGTGAATAAGTAGTCTTGGATCGAGGTAGAGCCAGCCAAAACGATGTCGACTCTCCCCATGTTCAGTTTGTAGCATCGTAGTATTGACGGACCCTCCGCGAAAGGCGGGGGTCATCAGCCGCTGAGTTTCAGCCCCAAAATGCCAACGATGATCAACCCCAGAAAGAGCAGTCGCCAAGACGTCACCGGTTCTCCGAACAGCAGCATGCCCATGATGACCGTGCCCAGGGCGCCAATTCCCGTCCAGACTGCGTAGCCGGTGCCCAGGGGAATAGTGCGTACGGCTAAACCTAGCAGCACAAAGCTGGCCAACATCGCGACGACGGTGGCTAGCGCGATCCATGGCTTGGAGAATCCGTGGCTGGCTTTGAGGCCCACAGCCCAGCCAACCTCCAACAGACCTGCGATAAAAAGAATGATCCAGGCCATTCTGGCTCCCTTGATGCCCTGCGATGACGTCGCAGGGCACGATCGGTAAATGCTTGGTAAGCCGCGACCTTAGATCTTGGTGATCGCTTCTTCCCATTCGGGATTGTATTGACGGCGCCATAGGGCCTGTTGATCGGCGTCGTTGATGATTTGCCCGGTTTGGGAGTCTGTCTTCACACTGCGACCTGTGCGGTAGGCAATATTACCTAGATGGCACAGCAAGGTGCTGCGGTGACCTTCCAAGATGGGTTGATTGAGTCGCTGAGGGTTATTGGTGCGGATTGCATCCACAAAGTTCTGGAGATGCTCGGCCTGCCCTTGCGATGTTGGCTTGCCTTCCTCAACCAGCTTATCGTTCTTGTCGAAAACGCGGAAAGCGCCGGAGCCGTCAATTTCCATCGCCCCCTTATCTCCGAAGAAGGCCACGAATGGCGCATCGCCATGTCTGTTACATGACAAATGTTGCCAGGTGATTTGCTTCTTGCCTTCGAATTCGAAAACGGCAGTTTGCGTATCCGGCGTTTCCTGATCGTCGTCGAACCAATATCGACCGCCAGAGCTGACGGTATGAATTGGGTAAGTAACCTGCAGCCCCCAGCGACAAAGATCTAGCCCATGGACGCCGTTATTGGCCAGTTCACCTCCGCCCCAATGCCAGAACCAGTGCCAATTATAGGGTACGACGTTGTTGCGATAAGGAACATGCGGTGCCGGGCCTTCCCACAGCGGGTAGTTGAGCGTGGCGGGTGGCTCGGCCTGAGCTCCTGTGCCGATAGAAGCGCGTAAGCTAGTGTAATAATTGCGCGCCAAGTGAACTTTTCCGATAACTCCAGCATGCACTTTTTCAATCGCCTGGATGGCACCTGGACTACTACGACGTTGCGTTCCTAATTGCACGCATCGTTTGTATTTCTGCGCAGCCTCGATCATCCACTCGCCCTCTTGTGGATTATGACTACAAGGTTTTTCAACATACACGTGCTTGCCGGCCTTGCATGCGAGGATCGTGGCCGGTCCGTGCCAGTGATTGGGAGCAGCGCAAACCAGAGCATCGATATTCTTATCGTCGAGTATCGTGCGAAAGTCGGTTGTCGTCTCCGGCTTCTGGCTGGTATTCTCTTGAAACTGTTTACTGAAATCGTTCAATCGACGTTGATCGACATCGCATAGCGTCGCCCCTTCCACGCCGGACAGTTTAGCCAGATCCAAAGCCAGAGATTGTCCTCGGTTCAGCCCCATGACGCCGACGCGAACTTTATCCGAGTTCTTGGGCTCATCTGCTTGAGAGCGCGATGCCAGGGTGGTAACACCCGCGGCTGTGAGGGTCAGGAATTCGCGTCGAGGTAACACGGCTGTTTCTCCAAGTACAAAGGAATAAACTGGAGACCATATTGTATTCGAAGGGCTGACGTGGCAAAACCGGGCGTGAGGATTCAGCCAATGCGCTCGTTAGGATGGCAAATATGTCGCAAATATTGGTCCTGGGGCGGACCAATTGGCGCATGCGCCACAGGTGTGGGGGCCGGCGCACATGGAATCGTCGCGCCAGCAGGAAAGTTATGGTGAGTGCATGTTGGTATGCATGCCGGGCGACGATAGAACCCTCTACGACACGCATGTAGTCGTGGTCCCAAGCAGAACAGTGGAATGGATTGCAATCAAGTCTGATTTTATCGGAATGGAAGGAGCGTTTCATGTTGGTGCTGTCGCGACACAGGGACGAGAGCATCATGATCGGGGACGATGTAGTGATCACCATCGTCGACATCCGCGGTGATAAGGTACGCTTGGGGATTGAAGCACCCCAGGATATTCCTGTTCACCGACAAGAAGTCTATGAAGCCATCAAACGCGAAAATCAAAAGGCCGGACACGTCCAGCCCAATGAAACGCGTTCACTGGGCCAGCGCGGCCAGTAAACCTCGATCTTGGTCAACCTCCGTTGAACCTTTCACGCGAGACAAGTCCCCCCGCGGGGCTTGTCTCGCGTTTTTTCGTTTGCCTCTGCCTTGGGCATGCCAGCAACTTTCACCGGCTGCTGAGCAAAACAGCCGGGCAATTTTTAAGGCGGCCATCAAGCCTGTGCTTTGGGTCGAGCTCTCCGATGCGGTCACAGGAAAGCACCCTTGTGGCGTGAAGCGATCAAAACATTGGATATCGCCATTGAAATTCTTGGCAAAGTGGGCTTGTCGAATCCTCAGCTAGCTAACTTTGTGGATGGGTAAAAAAGTAACGGTTGCGGCGCTTGGGCCGATTTTGTGCGGTTAACGATCCGCCAAACTTCAAGAAAATTGGTATTTCATGGATTGCTTCAAATGCTGGTGCGCAAATTTCGATGCTAGTGTTACGAGAGTCCACAAGACGGGCACCGACTGGATTGGCGGAACTCAAAATGATCAACGACGCCTCGTAGGCGAAGGTGGCCAGTCCCCTCACGCGTCCATAAACGACGTGGGTCACCTTAGATACTTGGCATTCGTCGGAGATCATCTGCGCCAAGGCACGTAGGTTGGTGAGCAGCAGCGTAACGAGTAACCGCTGTTTTCTCCCCAAGCGGCCTTGACCATGCGTCAAGCACGTTTTTTACAACCAATCCTTGGGGAAATCACATGACTAGAATTAACACGAACGTCAACTCTTTGGTGGCTCAAAACCGCCTGACTCGCACCAACGGCGAACTGCAATCTTCGCTCACTCGTTTGAGCACGGGTTTGCGCATCAACACCGGTAAAGACGATCCTGCAGGTTTGATCGCCAGCGAAGCCCTGCGAAGCGACATCACCAGCATCAACAAAGCCCTTTCCAATACACAGCGAGCCAATCAGATCATCGCCACGGCCGATAGCGCATTAGGCCAGGTCAGCAGCTTGCTCAACGACGTTCGTGGTTTGGTTACCGAAGCTGCCAACTCGGGAGCCCTAAGCGACGAAGAAATCGCTGCTAACCAACTGCAAGTTGATTCGTCACTCGAAGCGATCAACCGTATTGCTCAAACCACGACCTTCCAAGGCCGCCGTTTGTTGGACGGTTCGCTCGATTTCGTAAGCACCATCGGTTCGGTTAGCTCCGTACGCGATTCGAAGATCGACCAGGCAAACTTGGGCGCTACTGGCTCTGTCGCGGTTGACGTCAACATTGCCACAGCAGCCGCCAAAGCCGAACTGACCCTGGCGGATACCGCTTTCACCGCGGCTACCACCTCTGAAGCCACCAGCTCAGTTGCCCAAAAGACCTTTACCGTCACCGTTGGTACGGAAACGTTAGAGATCACTGGACGCAATGACTTCGACGAAATCGAAATTGTTCAAAACGACGCTTTAGGTGCAGTGGCTTCGGCCGCGTTCGCTTCCTGCAAGCTGACGATTACGTTCGACGGC
>JADLDX010000028.1 GCA_020846515.1 Pirellulaceae bacterium | reverse complement strand
GCAGGAAACCATTCCGTCGGTACATCCCAACGGCTATCGTGGGCCTGGCATGGATATTGAAGTCAGTGCGATGCGCGAAGGCTTTAATCCAGAATCTGGCTACACTCCGCCAGGCTATATCCCCGCTTCATCGGCCGAGGGTGCAAGCTACTTGCCTCATCGGCCTGGCACCAACTACGAACAACTGCCAACTGGCGATACACCTATGCCCTCGCCCACCCGAGTAGCCCCCGGCTTGCAACTGCCTACGCCACCGCCGTCGCAGGGCTCAAACAGTTGGGAAACGAAACGCATTAAATGAACCACACCAACCCCTTCAAAGCCATGAGCCAGCAGCAGCCACAAAGCCAACTGAGTCCACCGGGCTCACTGAGTCCACTGGGCTCACTGAGTCCACTGGGCCAGCCGGCTCAGCAGGCTCAACCGGCTCAACAGGGCTATGCGCGCGACACGCAGGCAAGTAGCGATCAAGCTGGGCCTCGCCGGCGCAGCTTTATCGCCGCCGCCTCGGCTTGGCTGGTCGCCAGTGTGCCGTCATGGAGTTGGCTCAGCGGTGACGATCGCACACTGGTGCGACGCGGCATCCAGCGCGTCAAACCGCTGTGCAGTCTGCCACCAGCGGACTACCAACACGGTGCCCGCTCACCGTCGGTAGTCGTCCGCAGTCAGCCGGCCATCGCAATCATGCAACCTGAAAATGTCGAGCGCGCCATCGCCGCCATCCGTGAACTACTGCCAACACCCGCTGCCTACAGCCCGGATAGATCCTTGGACGACATGGCCAGTGTATCCAGACCAGGTCTGGCTAGTCCGCTGCCTTTGGGCCAGATGCCAGTGCCTCAGATAACTGATCGTCAGTTGCTTGACGAACTGGTCAAACGCGAGGAGGCTCAAGCGGCAATCACCGCGGCTTCGATGCCCAAAGCCAAGCTACTGCTACTGGCCCAACGCGAACTAGTCATGATGCATTGTGAGATCAGCGATATAGCTTTGTTAGTCGAAACCAACGGACTGTGGCACTTGAGCTTGCGGGCCGATCAAAATCCAACTTCACGTCGAGCCGATCAGGCCAGAAACTTGGAGTTGCAAATCAAACGCAACGCATTCCAAGTTAACTTTCGGCTCCTGCGTTCTTCGCGGGCCGTTGGTGAAGCGATCAGTCCCGCAGGACTCACGCCCTACTCAGCCGATCAGGCTGGCAAGCTGGCCATCGCCCACGTGTCGATTGATGAGTTTTGGGTGGAACGCGAAGCCCCCTATTATCTCACGCGTCGTGGTTTCGATCCCATGATCGCCAACCACTTCAACTTCATCGATCAAGCCGAGATCGAGTTCTATATTCGCCTGGATCCTTTGACCGGCAACGGTCGCGGAGTCGTTCTGCCTTGGCAGCGTGAGCCCTAACGGAAACCTTATGACGAATATTACTCACACGCCGCCCGACCAAGTGCAAGCTGATCAGATGCCGTCTGATACCAACCAGGCAGTTTCCATGCAGCCAGTTTCTAGACTATCCCAGTCAAAACGGACTGGCCTGCATCTAGTACTGCTGAGCGTCATGATGCTCGGCCAGGGAATGCTCGGCGATTGGTTGCTCACGCCGCTGGCAGCTCAGGAGCAACGAGCCCGAGTGTCGCCGGTGATGGAGATCGAAGTCATCGATCCACGACGTGATGCGCGGGGCAATCCGGCGGTCGACATTCGTATTGATGAACAGGGTAATCAGCAGGTAGAGATTGCCCCGTCTTTGATTGTGCATCGTTACTACTACACAGGCGATCGATCATTTCGAGGTCCCGATTTACCGGGTGGCCCTTCGATTATCGTTGCCAAAAATCCGCGCGACGGCCAGCAGGTTTATCTGCCTGTTCAGATGTTACCCGGCTCGCCAACGGTGCATTACAAATCGCGGTCGATCGAATACGACTTTGGTGATCATACCGTTATCGTGACGTTTCCCCATGTCGGCGATCCGGTAGTCAGCTACCGCAATGGTCGACCCTTGAACCAACGCGTCGGCAATGCCATGGGAGTGGGTGTAGTGACTGCTGGTTGGAAAAAGACCAGCGGTGCTTTGGCGCACATGCGTGATGGGACCAAGACCATGGCCGACGCTATGCATAACGTGGCAGGTGGCGTGATGAAGCCGCTGACCTTGCCAGCCCAAAATCTTGGGCGGCTGATACCAGGTGCAGCAGCCTTGAGCGATCCTCAGTTGAAGGCGCGTATCGCCGAAGAGAAAGCGCTGCGCCAGCGCGACGCCCAGCTCAGTCAAGCTCAGCAGCGCCAAGCACTCAATGACGTGGATATACCTAGGTCGGTGCCCTAGGTAACACCCACCGCGCCCAACCCACTGTAGTTGCCGTCGAAACCGTAGCCACCGTCGTCAGACGGTGGACGCGTTTCCGGTGACTCTCCACCGCGTTGCACAACGGCCATAAACAATTGCATGGCCACGAGTGGCGCGCGTCTGCGCTCGCATACCTAGGGTATCATTGAGCCGGCGTTTTTTTTGGCGGTCTATTACCAGGCCTATTGGCTGGTTTAGATTTCGGAACTTTACTGCCGAAGTGGCCTGGACCGGGTTGGCCTTCTTGTGCCGGATCATACTTGCTGGGGTCAAACGCTGGATTGGCGATGGGCACAACGGCAGCGCTCTCCTTCAAATAAGCCTCGATCGCCGCATCCATCTCTTGCACCATCTCAGGATGTTTATCAGCCAGATCGACTTGTTCACCGATATCGTCCCGCAGGTTAAACAACTTCCAGCGGTGTGCCCCACCGGGGCCGGCATGAAACAAGCGAATCAGTTTATAGTCGCCGCGATGCAACGATACCGAAGGTGGCAGCCACTGTGGTACCGGCGGCGCATGAGGGAAGTAGGTCAGAATGGACTCTCGCTCCAGCGGCTGGCCATTCAGGGCTGGCGTAAAACTCTGGCCATCAAAGCGTTGACCACTCTCCGGCTTAATCGCCAACATTTCCAACAGTGTAGGATAGAAGTCACAGCTATTAACCAGAGCGTCGCTACGCGTATTCGGTTTCACATGGCCTGGCCAACTAACGACCAACGGCACTCGAGTACCGCCTTCATACATGGTCGCCTTGCCACCGCGCAGCGGAGCGTTGCTGGTAGGCGTCGTGTTATCGACCGGGCTGTACATGTTGCCGCCGTTGTCGGAGGTAAAGACGATGATCGTATTGTCGGCTAGGCCCAATCGATCAAGGGTGTCCAGCAAGGTACCCACCGCATCATCCATACTCTCAATCATGGCGGCATAAGTCGGACAACGTTGTGGATCGTTCTTGTCCATGGTGCCGTTTATCTTTTGACGATACTTGTCGATCAAGTCGCTCTTGGCATTAAAGGGAGCATGGACACTGAACATCCAGTAGTTCAGATAGAATGGCTCATTGCGATGTGCCTCCATGAAGGCGACAGCTTCCTTGGCCATACGATCTTCGATGTGCTGGTCGGGAGTGTCAGGGTCGAAGTCAGGGAACTTCCAGGGCGCGACAAAGCTGCCAGCGGGTCCTGGTCCTGGCCAATGCGGGATATCGACATCAAAACCATGCTCAAGCGCTGAGTAAGGTGGATGGCCCAAGTGCCATTTACCAAAATGTCCGGTAGCGTAGCCAGCCGCCTTGAGCGACTTAGGCAACGTCTGATAAGTAGTCGCCAGACGGGTCACGGGGGCAGGCATCACGGTCGGGCTATTGGGCGCGGCACGCTCGGCGAGCTTCGGCGTTAAGACGACTTGTGGCAAGTGGCAATTAGGAGATGTGATACCGGTCTTAGCTGGGCTGAGCCCCGTCAAGATGCTGGCGCGCGTCGGCGAGCAGAGTGGGCTGGCCGAATGCGCCCGCGTAAAGTACATGCCGCGACTGGCCAACCTTGCGATATTGGGGGTCTCGTATAGCTTGGTCGAACCATTTAGCGTTGTATCGTTCCAGCCCAAATCGTCGGCCAGAATCAACACAACATTTGGTTGGCGGTTTTGCGACCAGGCCACGCCTGCCATCATCAGGTAGAGGGCCAGGGTGACCGAAATCTTGGTTATTCGCTCTGGGTTTAGGTACATCGTTAGGGGTGCCTCGCCTGGTGAATGCCTGCATACGTCTTCGGTACGCATTTATACCGAACCGACAGCAAGGCGTGTCATGCCCAGGAGAAAAATGAGCGGGATGTACTCATTAAACGACGATGCTCGCCACTACCCTATGAGCTTGCGGTTACAGGATTACGGGGTTACCGATTCAACCCAAAACCATCCACGCAATTCACCCTCGGCAAAACCCGTTGCCTGGTCATTGGGGTACAAGCTGGCTAGCTTCGTTTTCACATCGGGCGCTATGGCTTCGCTGGGGCCATGGCACATCAGGCACTGCGCTTGCAACTTGATCGGCAGCAGCGCAGCGGCGCGCTGGTTGGAGAGCCTGACGAATACGGGCGAGTCCACTTTATCGGCCACGAATTGCTCCGCCCAAGCCGGCGCCAAATTGTTGGTATTGCGCAAGCGAACTCCCGTTCGTCCAATGCTGACGTTTTGTGCCTGGCCGACATCGAGGGCGATCTGCTTGGCTTCGAGCTGGCAGACCTCGATGGCCCCTGCCGGTCCGCTGGCAGCCATGGCATCCATCAGGCGTCCGGTGAGTTTCGTAACCAACGCATCTTTAGCCGACAATAACCGCGTCTTCTCATCTTCACTAAGCGTAGCATCACGGACAATCATCGGCGCATCACCACTCGCTTTGCCGCTGGCGCCAGCCGGCGCACGCGATTGGCAACCCACGATCACCGTCCAGCAAGTCAGCGCGAGACCCAAACAAAGCTTGCTAAAACGCTGTTTATCTGCAGGCAGTTGACCGGTACGGGTCGCTGGTTGGTCGCTCGTCACGCGATTGGAGTTAGTGACCTGATAGATCGACATGATTCGGTTTCCTATTGGCCGCGTTGTACGCAGGGCTGAGAGAGCGTATTAAGGGTTGAAATGGTTGGCACTTGGGAGTAGATCCGTCGACATCGAAAAGGTTACCTGACCGATATAAAATTATTGGCCGAAGTTGTGTAACCTTTGGCGGTTGGCTGGATCTGTAGATGTACGCTCAACGTGAGTGTTCTAAAGTCCGAAGCTCAAACGGGAGTTTGAAAATGATCAGTCGACTGCATGGATGGCACGGTGGGCTACTGGCTTGCATGGCTTGTGGATTGTTACTGTCACAGCCAACACTCTTCGCGCGTGATTCCGACGCCATGGAGTTCACCAAAGACTCGTTAGACACCGTCAAGAAGTACTTGGCTGAGGGCAAAGCGGTTTTGGTGGACGTGCGTGGTCTAATCGAATGGAAT
>JADLDX010000027.1 GCA_020846515.1 Pirellulaceae bacterium | reverse complement strand
CTGCCAAGCGGTGGAAAATCACCTGAAACCGTCCACCGTCTGGCGACAGTGGCTACGGCGCAACAACGAGATTGCACCCCGTTCAAGTAGTCCAGTCCATGCAAAAAGCAGTTGGCACATGCCATTTGCGAATACCATGCCACAAGCATGTGGACGGGTTCAATTCGGGTTCCCACGAGGTTAAGCAGGCAAGTGTTCTACTTCAGGACGACTCGCAGTGCGTGGGACAGTAGCCGTGCAGTTCGGCTTGTGTTGATTGGGTGCATGACCGGGCTGCAGACGCTGTCCGGGTAGTGATGCGCATCTATTTGTCTCATGCGCTGCCTAAGGATGCGCTCCTTGATAAGTGTTCTACGGCGTCGATCATAACGTGGGCCGAAAACCGTGGGCTAGCGCCCTGCGGCTGATCAGCCGCAAGCGCGCTAGCGCCCGGTTTAGCCCGACTAAAGACCGATGCGTGTTCTACCAGTCACTGTGTACACCGGCGATCGATCTGCTAATATCGCCTTAACTGCATACGATCAAGCGCGACGCGACGCCGAGTATTGCTGATCCATTGGCGGTTGCTCCCGTTTGTGCCCCGTTGTTTTAGTCATCGCACGGCGCGCTCCTCGCCACTTCCAATGGTCAATTGAAACCTGTCTTATGGAGAGTAGAGACTCGATGAATAGGGAATCCGCTTCGACGGACGGGGCTCGCATGGCAGCCTTGCTCGACGCGGCCGTTGATAGCATCGTCAGCATTGATTCGCAGGGCACGATCCAAACTATAAATAATGCCACTGTGAAGCTATTTGGCTATGCGGCAGATGAATTGGTAGGACGCAATGTGTCTGTGCTGATGTCGGAACCTGATCGCGGAAGTCATGACGCGCACTTGCGGCGTTATTTGGAAACGGGACGCAAACAAATCATCGGCATTGGTCGTGAGGTCGTCGGGCGTCGCCAGGATGGTAGCACGTTTCCGTTATGGCTATCCGTTGGAGAGGCCAAGACGGAAAGCGGCCCATTGTTCGTGGGCGTACTCCGCGATCTTTCGAAGGAAAAAGCCAGGGAAAGTGCCATTGAGGATGGTCGCCGACGTTATCAGCAGATTCTAGATATCTTGCCGGTCGGTATCATGGTTACCTGCGATGACCATATCACGTACGGCAATCCGGCGCTGGCGAGAATGTTGGGCGCAAATACAATTGCCGAGTTAACTGGGACTGAATCGCTATCTTGGTTTCATCCGGACTACCACGGTCTGATTGAACGGCGCAGGCTACAGGCGCGCGAGACCGACATGCCGGTTCCAGCTGTTGAAGAAGAGTTGTTGCGAAGAGATGGAACGACCATTCCCGTCGAGGTGCTGACGGCCGCTGTCAACCTGCTGGGCATACCTTCCATCATGGTTATTCTTCACGATTTGCGTGAACGCAAAGAAATCGAAGCCAGTTTTCGCACGATGGTGGAAAGTGTCCACGACTACGCCATCTATTCACTCGACAAACATGGCCTGGTCACGACCTGGAACACCGGCGCAGAACGTATGACGGGATATAGTCTGCAAGAAGCGATCGGCATGAACTATGAAAAGTTGTTTCCAGATGAAGAGCGAAAACGGAATATCCCGCAAAAGCATCTCGAAGTGTCGGCAGTGCATGGACGGTTGTTGGAAGAAGGCTGGCGCGTGCGCAAAGATGGTACACGGTTTCGTGCCGATATTTTGATGACGGCCATGCGGGATCGAAATGGCAACGTGAATGGTTTTGTCAAAGTGACGCGCGACGTAACAGAGCGATCGCGAATCGAACGCGAGCTGCGCGAAACCAAAGATAGCTTAGAGCGATTAGTGGCTGAGTTGCAGTCCAAAAGTGATGAAGTCCATGCCGTCACTCAGCAGTTGTGGCAGGCAGCCAAGTTGGCCAGCGTGGGTGAACTGGCGGCTAGCGTGGCGCATGAACTGAATAACCCGATGGCTACTATCCAACTGCGTTTGGAATCGGTGCTCAGCAAGACGCCCGCAGAGGATATTCGCCGACGTCCATTGGAGATTGTAGCCCGCGAGATCGATCGCATGGCCAGTCTGGTGGCAGGTCTGTTGCAGTTCTCTCGACGCGGCCAGAACGTGCGCTCTCAAGTTCACGTTTTTGAAGAACTCATGAGCGCGGCTGAATTGGTCCAGCATCTCATGCGCAAACAGCAGATTGAAGTCGTGCATGAATTTCAAGCTGATGCACCTGCTATCCAGGCCGATCGTCAAAAACTCCGACAAGTCTTTCTGAATCTACTGACCAACGCGTGCGATGCCATGGATCGAGGGGGGCGGCTAACCATGCGAGTGCAAGCCGACCAGATGGAAAGCGGAGAGTCGGCGGTACGCATTGAAGTTAGTGATACCGGCCCAGGTATCCCCGAAGATCATTTGCGCACAGTGATGGAACCCTTCTTTACCACGAAAGAAGAAGGTCGTGGTACCGGATTGGGGTTGGCAATATGTCGACGAATTGTCTTGGAACATAATGGTCGCATGACCATCGACAGCCAAGTCGGAGTGGGCACGACGGTGCGCATTTATTTGCCAGTTCAACCAGCAGTCGGAGTCTGACACGAACATGCCGGACAAGTTACGCGGGAGATTATTGATTGTTGACGACGAAGTAGAATTGAAGGATGCACTTTGTGAAACCTTGGCCGATGAGGGTTTCGAAACGACGGGCGTAACTTCAGGGCAAGCCGCCTTGGAACAACTTGCGCAGCGCGACTACGAACTGGTGATCAGCGACCTCATGATGCCAGGCATCAGCGGTATCGAACTGCTGCGCACCGTGCGTCAAATGCATAACCAGCAACTGTTTATCATTATGACAGGGCAAGGAACGATACAAACGGCCGTCGAGGCCATGAAGCTGGGTGCTTTCGACTACTTACTCAAGCCGTTTAGTTTGCAACTCATGTTGCCGGTCCTGAATCGAGCACTGGAGACTCTGCATCTACGGCAAGAGAATCGTCAGCTGCGCGAGTACATTTCTCGATTGGTCTACGAGTCCCCCCGGTTTCAACTTATCGGCCGTTCGCTCAGTATGCAGCCGGTACTGCGGTTGATCGAAAAGGTCGCGCCGACCGAGGCTACTGTGCTCATTCAAGGTGAGAGCGGCACAGGTAAAGAACTGGTCGCTAGGGCTCTGCATCAAAACAGTCCTCGAGCTGCTCAGCCGATGGTGACGATTAACTGCGCTGCCTTGCAAGAGTCTTTGGTAGAAAGCGAGTTGTTCGGACACGAAAAGGGAGCCTTTACTGGGGCTAACCAATTGAAGCCTGGCCTGATCGAAGTGGCTAAAGGCGGCACTCTGTTTATCGACGAAGTGGCTGAATTGCCGTTGGCCATACAAGCCAAGTTGTTACGTGTCTTGGAGAACGGCCATTTCCGACGCGT
>JADLDX010000026.1 GCA_020846515.1 Pirellulaceae bacterium | reverse complement strand
CTCTGAAAAAACAACGTTGGACGCTGGACCCGCAACTGATCAATCGTCAAACCGTTCACTGTGCGCAGCGAACCCGCATTGATCAAATCATCATTGTTAAAGTAAACATCGATACGATTGCTGGCTTGGGTCAACAAGCCGGTCGAGGAACGCTCCACCGGTTGCGGTACGATGGCTTCGATCTGAGCACCCAGATCTAATTCAAATGAAATCGCTTGATCAATGCCGTCGTTGTAGGCTTCACCGTTCAGATTCAACAGCGCGCGGGTACCGCGCCCGAGAATCTCAACGCGATAGCGATCGTCCGGCAATGCCTCGCCAAATCGCATGATTACTTCGCGACTGGTGTCTCCCAGACCGACATAAGCCGGGATAATTTCAACGTCCGTTACACCGCTCAGCACCAGCGGCGAATAGGTCACTGGCAACGAACCTAAACGGGTCGCGCCCACACCACTAATCAGCGAAGCTTCAACCAAGGCGCTCGAGGCAGCATCGCCATTGAGTGCCGCCACAAAGTCGGCAACCGTCGATGTGTTGCGTGAATTGCTATTGAGCTCGATCGAAATTGTCTTGCCTGTGACCGTGACGATCGGAGACCCCGGGCCACCGCGATCGCGCGTCGTCACATTAACTTGCACGCCGATTCCATCAGCACCACTGTTCTTGGCATTCAAGCGAACCTGCAGATTCGCGCCAGTTCCAAAGTCCGTCGTTACCTTGGCAGCATTGGCACCGCTCAGCACAACCGGAGTAGCCGTGTTGACGGTCCGACCGATAGGCAACGTCGTCGATCCACGCAAGCGCAGGCCGTAAACCAGGTTGGTGACCGTGTTCGTGGCCACTGTCTGATCAAACGCACGAATCAAATCGTCCACTCGCGTCTCTAACAACGGATTGGAATTGACTTCGACCGATACGTTTCGCCCATTTACCCGAACAACTGGATTGCGCGAGTCAGTACGGTTGACTTGCGTGAACTGGATTTGAATCCCGTTACCAACTTGTCCAGGCTCCGCGGCGTAGAACTCCACCAACACCTGCCCACCGGAACCCAAGTCGGTGGCCATGCTGGCGCGCTCAAATTCTCCATCCGCACCGCTGCGAATTATGCGAATTCCATCCAAAGTGGACGAATCGATCCCCACCCGGTCATCAAATCGGAACACCAGCTCATTGGGCGCAATGTGCCGCACCTGACCATCCGTCAGCAAGGTGCCTTCATTCGGCTGTATGCCCAACAACTGCGGACCAACAGCCATCAGCTGCCGTCCCTCGAGAGCTTCGAGTAGCATGCGCCGAGCAGCAAGCTGCTTATGTAACCGCTTGCGTATCAAAGTGTTACGGCTAGAAAGAGCTACTTGAGCGGAACCGCCAATGGCCATGAATCAACCTCTCGCAGGAGCGCTGGAAGCACAGCGAACCGAATAGTCCGTATGGAACCCACTCACCACCCTTCGACTTCTTTTGTTCGAATGGGGCGAATGGGATAAATGGGCAAAATGAGAGCCTCACCGTTGGATTTTAATCGGGGTCGAGTAGTTTGCAACGAAACGCAAGCTTCGCGGGCACCTCCGCTGGAGGAGTGTCCCGTCGGGGGTCCTACAACCGGAACACACAGGTCCCGGTTATAATGGTCCGGCAAACTCTAGAGCCGTCATAATCGTAAAATCCACTAAGCGCTCTCTGACAGTGGCTTTGGAGTCCCACCAGGGGGCAAAAGTTCCATGTCCAAAGCGACTCTGTGTTAAGCTGGGGGATTCACCAGCAAATAAGGCCCTACCAGCTCAACAATCTCCCGAAAGACGTAGATGATTTTGGCGCTCGATGCGAAAGCACCCCAATAATGGTGCCTGCCCAAACTAAGGCTCACGGGAGATTGCTGGCTATCGGCGACATCCATGGCTGTCTAACTGCCTTGGAAGCCGTGCTGGACGCTATTCAGCTGACGGCCGCAGACCATCTGGTAATCTTGGGTGATTTTGTGAACCGAGGACCAGCGACGCGGCAGGTCATCGATCGCCTGATACGCCTCCAAACCGAAACACAGCTTGTGATTGTCCTGGGAAACCATGAGGAGGAGATGTTAGCCGCCCGAGAAGACTTCAACGCGTTTCGGCGGTGGCTGTCGATGGGTGGTGCAGCCACCCTGAACTCGTACCCTGCGAAAACCTTGGCGTCTGCTGGAGCGTGCTCCCCCGCTGAGTCCAATAACGCGGTTGACTTTACGCATGAACAAGAGGACCTGAGCAAGATTCCGGCCGAGCATTGGCAGTTCTTGGAGTCGGCCGTCGCCTGGTGGGAATCCGGGGAATTCTTCTTTACGCACGCTGGCTACGACGCCGATTTGCCGCTGAGTGAGCAGACATCGATCGAGCTTCGCTGGCTGGGGTTAAGCGAACGAACCGTTCGCCCGCACTGTTCAGGAAAAACGGCCATCGTCGGTCACACGCCGAACCTATTGGGTCGGGTGGTCGATTTTGGGTTTCTGAGATGCCTGGACACGGGATGTGGATTGGGCGGATACCTGACCGCCATGGACATCCACTCCCGGCACATTTGGCAATGTGCCCAGGGGAGTCAAAAAGTCGTTTGGAAATAAAGCACGTCGATATGTCGCCCTGGCTAAGGCACCGGACGGCTTGCGCCGTGCCGCTAAAATTGTAAGCGGAAGGGCGCCAGCCCTCCGGTATGTCTCACTCGCGAATCGGACATGTCGACGCGCCTGGCATCTGGTCAATAAAAGTGTCTCAGCGAACTCTTTTGAGACTCGCTTAAATACCAGCCCGTTTGGCCAGCGGGCTGGTTTTGTCGTTCGCATTCTTGAACAGGTAGCTACAGCCGGCCAGATAATGCGCCCGCCACTTGGGGCTGATCAATTGATAATCCTCCAGTGCGGCCGAACTGAATTTATAGTCGTGGGCATCCGTGCCTTTCAGGAACACCAGGTGGCGGGCAGCCCGGACCACCTCGTACGCTGAGGCCGGATCTTGTGCCAGTTGGAATATCGCGTTGGCAGAGGCGGCTTTATCGCTGGCCAAATCGCCAAACACACTCTCAACCGCAGGCGGTGTCGATTGTTTGGCCTCCAGCGCATCGATGTTGTTCTCGGGCAGTTTACCTCGAGCTTTGGCAGCTTCGGTAAAGTGACTCAGAAAGGCTACGTTTTGCAGCAGTAGCCATTTCCGCAAACGCTCATCGGCCACGCTGGCCGCCAGATAGGTCAGCGCGTTGGTGGTGGTAACAGCGTGAAGGGGCACAATGCCCGGCTGCCGCATTACCAATTCGGCCGATGCTAATGAAACTGCATCGCTGACACTGCGCGGATGCACTCCACCGTTAATACACTCCAGCGCCACCTTTGAGGCGGCCGTTGGCTCGGTCGAACGTAACATCTTCAGCAGATCAAGCGTAGCGGGCGAGTCGATGCGGCCCACTTGCCAGGGTGTTGTCCACGTACTGGCCAACTGCCAGTTTTCACGACCGGCGCGATCCACCGCATAATCGTGCTTGGATGGATTCTCGTCGCCTTGGTGGTTCAGTATTGCGTAGGCCAACGATCGCACGATTGGTTCGGCGTGTTCCCAGCCGATAACCTCCAGAGTTCGAAACGCGGCGGCCACGTAGATGGCTTTGTGTCCAATGCTACGAAAATCGCGACTGGCGTAACGTGCCATGATGTCCAGGAGTTGACTGCGCGAAGCAGTACGCGCGGCAGCAGCGGCCGCTGCGTCAGCGGCTTCGACGTCCCAGTTCTCCAATGCCTCTGCCAAAGCGGCCAGCGATTTTTCGGCTGTCGGCAAACGGCTTTCATCCACCTTGGCCATCGTCCAATTGCCTTCGCGAACATCGGTGGCTTGGGCAGATTTGAAGTTATCGATGGCCCACAACAGCGGTAACCAACGTTCGTTATCCAGCGCAGCCATACTGGCTTGATGCGTGGCGTAAACCGCTAGTACACAATGGAACTTGAAACCGACCGCTGGTCGCGGTTGCACATTGCGAATACCAGCCAAAAACATGGCCGCCAGCAGTTCGCGATAGGTCCGACCAGCATGAACTTCCGCCAGCACTTTATCCAGGACCGTCTCACGCGATGAAGCTTCAATCAAGCGCACCAGCGGCTCGATCTCCTGTCGAAACTGAACGGCACCTGCCTCCAACTGCACGTCCTCGGCCCGCAACTCAGGCAGGCCCGCCAACCAGCCACCCGCTGTTCCCAAACCGGTAGCCAGGCCAGACGCTACAGCCGAGGAGCCGACCATGGAACTAAACACAAAGCGACGACGATCCGCACGAGCCATGACATATCTCCAGGAATGGGGTAGCGGGCGCTGCAGCGAAAGACTGGGGGGTATTTCCACCCTCAGTGTCTGATTTACCGGCCCGACATGCAATCCAGTTTGCAATAATGAGGCCACATTATTGACTTGATTCTTTTTCGCAGGTGCTCCTTGCAACCCCAGTACAACGACTCAGATAACAGCGGCTCAGATAACAGCGTTCCCTCGACAGGTCAAACGGTGAATGAACGCCAACAGCCGCCCGGTATCCTCTTGTCTCGACGCTGGCTGACCGTCAGCTTGATCGCAGTTACTTTGATACCCGTGGCCCTGGCGGCGACTGTGTGGATAGCCATCCCTGAAAGTGCCGAACCCGACCTGCCGGTCGAAGTAAACTTTGAACCCGTACCTTGGCCACCCAATTCCACGGAAGTCAAACTGATGCCCGGCGTACGCATTCGCAACTCCACGGACAGTCGCTGGACGAATGTATCGATGGCGATCAACAAGCAGTTCTATTTCTATTTGCCTGATCCGGTGGAAGCCCGCAGCGACTTTCGAGTGCCATTGGCTTTCTTTCGAACCTCTGGAAATCAACCGTATCGACCGACCATCGTGCCGATGCGCATGCTGACTGTATACGCTCAGATGCCCAGCGGTAAACGTGCCATTCGTGACCAAAAGTATTGATGCCCCAGCATCCTAATGTCCTGAGGCAGACCAGAACTGGCTTTATTTAGGCGAGCTTGGGCCAGCCTAAGCGGCAATCGAGGCTGAAGATGGCGAGGTTGAACGTGGCGAGGCGTGAGACGTCGGTTTAGAGATAGATTCGGGCGATTGGGCCTCAGAGACGTCGGTTGGAGCGGCCGCCAGCGCGGCCCGATCACGTGGGTCGGCGGCTTCTTTCCGACTGCGGCGATCATCGTAGAGCACTTGAGCATACTCTGCTCCGAAAAACACAATCGACACCCCCCAATAACACCAGAGCAACATGGCGATAAACGAGCCGATGGCACCATAAGCTGTGGTGTATCGTACGCCGATCAAGACCGCACCCAAGAGTTGGCGGCCAACTTCCCAGACCACAGCGGCCAGCAATCCCCCGCGCAGCGCATCGGACCATTGGATCTTGCGTTTAGGCAACCAACGATACAGGAGTCCGAAAACCACGGCGTTCAGGATCAAAGTCATACACGCGTCGAGGGCACTGATGAAGCTGCTGCCGGGAATGCGCAGCCGGATCATCCAGTCTTGCACAAAGCCGACCACCAAATTGACCAGCATGACCAGGACGATGGCCAATCCAACACAGCCCAATAAACAAAAGGCCGATAACCGTTGACGAACAATGCGTTTACACGCGGCCCACCAATTGGCGTCTTGTCGAGCCTTATAGCACCAGATACGGTCAAACGCACGCTCAAATTGATAGAAGACACCGATGGCTGCCAACACGGCAGTGAATAATCCCAGCGGGCCGCTGACCAGGGAATGCTCGCGCATCTGCGAAAGCACTTCTTCGACTTGGTTTCCCAATGTCTCTGAGCCGTGCTCAGCCACTACCGCCAATATCTGCAGTTCAGCGTCGTGGCCAATACTTGTAAAACGAAAGACCAGACCTAAACCTGCTGTCAGCAGGATCAACATCGGAAACAGCGATAAGGCCAGGTAATAGGCCACGCCAGCGGCCATCGCACTGGCATCGTCATCTTGCCACTTCCGTGCCGCGGCGATCACGCCCATGATGACCTGTTTGCCATACCCCAGGGAAAAGTTGGCTGCGGCCTGCACGGGCACCTCTGGCACCGTCATACGCAAGGGACCAGGCGGCGCCCAATCGTTCAATGTACGTCGCGACTTGGCTCCCAAATCAGCTATTCGTGCGGCAGTCGTCCAGCGCCGCGCAGCGGCCGGCACTCCATCAACTGAGCTTATAGTTTTGGACGGCATAGACTCGTCCAACGCTAAGTCGCTTGGCGGTGGCAGCGGCACAGTTGCTGGCTGGTCAGCATTATCCCAATTGGCAAAAAAATTCAACGATCGTAGCCCAAAGTAGTGGGCGAGCCGTACGACTCGCCGACAGTTTTTCAACCAAGGCCAATTCCCGCGCTGGGGACTCTAGCAGTTCGCCCCAACACTGAAAAGACAGATCTGAAGCGTGTTACCCCCATGCCAGCTGGCCATGCCAGTTGGCCAGCTAGCAATAACCATCAAGTCAACACGCGACTTAGGTGCCTACGGCTACTTGGATTTAGACTTCAACTCCGCCTGTAATTGTTCTACCTGTTTCTTCAGGTCGTCGATTTGTTGATGTAGCTGCTTGACTTGCTCTGGCAACGACGCAAACGCTTGGGCTTGCTGAACGCCGTAATGGGCCCACTTGTCAGCCATTTGACGATAACGCTGGGCCACTTGACCTGCTTCCTGCAATACAGCCGGCTCGATGACGATCACATTCGCAGCCTCGCTCAATTGCTTCAACGCGTCAGTCAACACCAAGTTAGCTTCGATCTGGATATTTGCGCCACCTACCTGTTTCAGCGCTTTTTGGATCTGCTCGCGCACGGCATCTTGGGTTTGCTGGTCGTCTTGGATCCGAGCTTGACCTTCTGGTTTGGACACGTTGGCGTCGGACTGTTCAGGCTGGGGATTCTTTTTAGCCGGCTGCGTAGCCTGCGACTTCAGGCTCTTCAAGATACGCTGGACAGCGCTCCTCGCGTTTTCCGGCAGTTGATCGACCTCCGCTTCACTAATCTCACGCTCGCCGTCTTTATCTTTGACCGTGATCCGAATCGGCCCATCGCCTTGGCGCATGACACGCACCTCCGTCGACTCTCCGACTCGCTCTCTACTAATGATCACCGCTTTGTTTAGCGATTCATGCGTGGGCAAATTGAAATTGAACGACAGTTTCGAAGGCCTGCCAAAGTACAGTAAGTCAGCGCCCTGCTGGCTCGCTTCCAATTCGTTCACTTCCGCTAACTTGAGCGGCTCAGGCCGCGCGGCAGGTGTGACGGGAATGGTCATCTCTTGACCACGTCGCATAATGGTCAACCGCACTGGTGGATACGTTGGCGAGGCGTTCTGGGAATCTGCCTTGTCTGCCTTGTCTGCCTGCTCAACTGGCTCGGTCTTCCCAGTGTGTCGATCGCCGAGCGTTCGCAGTGCGCTCACGAAATCGGCTGGCCCAAGGATCTTCGTTCCATCAAAGGCGATCACGACATCGCCGGCTTGCAGCTGTGCTGTCGCCGCGGGACTGTCCGGAAAAACACTCTCGATCAGTACACCCTCGCTACTGCCCAAATAGGTCGCCAGGTCGCCGGTCACCTCTTTCAGTCCCACTCCCAACCAAATGCTGGGCGGCTGAGTACCTGTCCATTTCATTTTGGACGAGATATTTGAAAATGCCTTATTGGGAAGCTGTGTATTAGAGGACGCTTTATCATCGACCTCCTGGCTAGCCGGCTGCTGACCGCCAGATGGCTGAGCCTGTGACGGTTCGTCCGTCTCCTGCGACTCAGTAGGAGTCGCCGCAATGGACGACTGTGGACTTGCTTCCAGAGAGCAGGTACCACAGATTCCTATGACCGCCCCCATGAGCCAACTAGAAAAACGTTTCATTTAGAACTCCTTTAGACTGAGCAAGTATCACGAGCAATATCAGTGTTGGGTTGCTGATATAGGGTTACTGCTGTGGGGTTTGTGTTGTCGGGTTTCTTTTGCAATTAGTAAGCGTTTTGCTTGGGGCGAACTTTGATCTGTTGGTATGGGACAACAGCAGAACTACCGTCATCCAGCCAGACGGGCATAATGCCGCCCTGCGAGTGAACCTCGTAGCCTCGACGTCGAAGTTCGTTGTATCGTGTTTCCCAATCCAGGCCATCGCCGGCTTGAATGGCTTGCGTTAATGCAGCCGCGTTAACGCGATCGATGGCTTCCGGTGTCGGGCGTTCGACCACTAACATGTTTGAGCTCACCGCCGAACCCTGGCCCGAACCGACCGCCGAACCAAGGGCGGACGTTCGACTGACGCCAGTATCTAAGTTTCCGGTCGAATTCGGTATCGCCGTGTTGGCCAGTCGACCGGAGGGCAGGGCAGGGGAGTTTGTGGACCAGTTAGCGACCCGCCGCGATGCTTGCCCACCAACTAAAAATGCCAGCAACACAGAGGCTGCGAAAGCCAGGCTATTGAACCACTGTGCCGTGCCGAACGATTTTCGGGGCAGCGGCGCAGGTACATGGGAAGACTCGGTGGTCGACGGAGAGACCGACGACTGTGCTAGGGCGGGGTCAAGCTCTGGGGTTTCGCCAGCTGCGCTGTCGGGTCGCCATTGGTGCTGGAGTGGCCAATGGCTCGACAATCCATTGAGCTCGCGCGTTAAGGCTTGCTCTTCTAGCAATTCCAAAGCACAGCGTTTCCACAATTCAGGACGTCGCTCGCACGCCGCCAGAAACTCGGCCAGTTCATTAGTGCTCAGCCCATCCACTACCCGCTGCCAGAACTCTTCTTGATCCCATTTATCGTACGTTTGCATGGCTGCCTGTTGATTCTTGCTGGAACATGGTCTCTTCGCGTCCTGGGGAATGGACGCACTTAAGGTACAACTTGGGCGATTATTAGTCGATCTCGCAATATCTTCCGTGCTCGGTGAAGTCTGGACTGAACCGAACTGACGGTAACTCCCAGCACTAGACTAATTTCTTCATACGAAAAACCTTCGACATATTTCAGCAACAAGAGCTGTCGGTCGCGTTCGTCCATCCGCAACAGCGCTTCACGCACACGCTGGCCGCGCTCTTCGCTGAGCATCCAGTCCAGCGGAGAACTGGTTTTCTGGCACTGGTCGGTGACCTCGGTCTTGGCGACCACGCCTGCCAGGAGCCGTCGCCGACGCCCTTGCTTGCGTTTGAGTAGCAAAACCTGCCGCAGGGCGACGCGGTATAGCCATGGCCCAACCCGATCGACTGGCTGTCGCTTGGCCGATTGATTTGCGGCCGCCAATGCGATCTCCTGCAGTACTTCGTCTGCTTCCTCACGATTGCCCAAACGGGATAGCAAAACGGTACGCAGCCAACCTTGGTGACTGGCAAACTCCTCTGCGGGATCGCAAGCAAGTTCGGAAGCGTTCAGGAACTGAGCCATTTTCAAGCCGTACGAGCCATGGGCAATCTGCCTCCCACTATGTAATACTCAAGCCTGTGAGCCATACCGGTTCAGGGCAAAGGCACTCACGCACGTATCCGTGACTTTGAATAGGTTGCCGATTGACCGAAGTTGTTGCGGCTCTCGCGTCGATCGGTAGTTCGTGCCTGCCCTCCATATCTTGCCGGCTGGACGCGTTCCAGGCCGCATCGGCACTTGACTGAGCGAAATCAAGCTGGCCGATATATAATGCTTGCACTTGCCAACCTTCTCTCCAGGTCATCGGAAAAGGGCTCTGATATGTCCCCAGATAAACTTTTCGCATTGCTCAGCCGAACCATGACGACGATGGGCTGGCTGGTCATGGTCGGCCTGCAACTCCCAATCGATTCTACTAATGCTCAGGAAAAAGCCCCAATGAAGATTGAAACCAGCGACTTTGGTGTGACGACCGATGGCCAAAAGGTCTCCTTATATACGTTGACCAATTCCGCGGGCAATGTCGTGCAGTTGACCAACTATGGTGCCATTATTACCAAAGTCGAAGTGCCCGACCGATCAGGCAAAAAAGCCAATGTGATGCTGGGGTTCCCGAATTTGGCCGGCTACCTCGAACGCCATCCCTACTTTGGTGCCACAGTTGGCCGCTACGCGAACCGAATTGCTGGCGGTAAGTTTCAAATCGACGGCAAGACCTATACGTTGGTCACCAACAACGGTCCCAATCATCTGCATGGAGGCACCGTTGGTTTCGACATGAAAGTCTGGCAAGCCGAGACCAAACAAACCGCCGATGCGTTGGTCGTCGTATTTCGTACGGAAAGTGCTGATGGCGAAGAAGGCTATCCAGGTCGCCTACAAGTCATGGCCGAATACACCTGGACGAACGCCAATGAACTGACGTTTGCGTTCACTGCTACGACCGACAAGCCAACCGTGGTGAATTTGACAAACCATGGCTATTGGAATCTGGCGGGTGCCGGACAAGGTAACGTTCTCGGTACTCAACTGCAATTGTTCTGTGACCGCTATTTGTCAGTCGACGACACGCTTATCCCCACGGGACAATTGGCCAATGTCGAAGGCACGCCGCTCGATTTTCGCCAACCACGTACCATCGGTGAGCGTATCGAGATGCTGCCACAGACCAAGGGCTACGATCATTGCCTGGTGGTCAATGGCGCTGCGAGCACACTGCGACCGGCCGCCAAAGCAGTTGAGCCACTCAGTGGCCGAGTGATGGAAGTCTTTACGACTCAGCCTGGCATGCAGCTATACACAGGCAACCATCTGAGCGGCGCAGCCAGTGCCGGTGGATTCAAGCAACACGAAGGCTTCTGTCTGGAGACGCAACACTTTCCAGACTCGCCCAATAAACCTGAGTTCCCCACCTCGTTGTTGCGTCCTGGTGAGAAGTACTACTAAGCCACCATGCACAAGTTCTCAGTGGCCAATTAGAATCAAAACGCAGGCCAGAGCGTTACTGTAGCTAAAGTGTCGTGCCGCCTCTGGGCAGCTTTTAACCAAAGCCCAAGGGGCGGTTTGCGTTGATGGCCTGAAACCGCACGTTGCCCGGGCACTGATCAAGAGATGGCTGCTCGATGGTCACGGATTTCCCAAACGCGAAGGATTGATCTCTTTGATCTCGCGCACTTCGATGGCATCAATAACATCGGGATATCGCGAAGCGTTGGACGATGATCGGCCTGGATACTCCCACTCAACCTGTGTCCCATGGGGCGAAGATTGGGACCAAGGATTGCCGGCTGCGTTAGGCGAGTTGGACCATTGAAATTGAAAGAATGGAGCAGCAGTGCCCATCGCCCGGCGGCGGGCCTCAAACAATTCTCCGGTACCGGCCAACAAAACAAACAGGCCAACTAGTATCAATTCAAAGCCGTAGAAAAAGCCGGCCATGATAAACAGCAGCGACATCCATCGGCCGACGCGAGCGGCGATCTCGGTGGCTCGCAGGTGTGTGGTTCGCATGGCGATCAGGCTGCGCAGCACTCTTCCTCCGTCCATCGGGAAGGCCGGCAGCATGTTGAACAATACCAGCACAATGTTCGCGGCTAGCAGATTCTCGACCAGTCCGCCGCCCAGTACCAACATCGGCTCGCCCGCGATGGCCGCAACGGACTGCAACGGTAGCAGAAGCATCAGGCCCAGAGCGATGACGACATTGACTGCCGGACCGGCTAGCGCAATGAGCAACTCTTGCTTCGGATTCTCGGGCATTCTGGCTAGACGTGCCAAACCGCCGATCGGCAGCAACGTAATGTCATGCGTGGGGATGCCGAACGCGCGAGCGGCAAAGGCATGCCCGAACTCGTGCGCCAGCACGCAAGCAAACACTAAGCCGACCAACAAGGCGGTCATCAATCCGCCTACGGGTCCGCTAGAGGCCGTGGCAGACAGCGCGTAGAAGATCATCAGCAGCCAAAATGTCCAGTGAATTCGGACAGTGATGCCACCAATTTTGCCCAGTTTTGTACTACCCAACATTGTTCGGTGACTTTCTGATTCGCCACACCTGCTCGGCTGCCAAAGCGGCGCCCGATCCACACGTTTAACCGCATAGCATTACGGAAGCACACACCATGCCCTCTCGATAGCTAACCAGTGGACGAATCGCTCCGCGACTGGTCGAATCCTCTAAAGTGGACGAATCGCTCCGCGACTCGTCGAATCCTATAACTCGTCGCCGACCGTCCGCTTCTTCGTCGAAGGGGGTGTGACCGGTAATGGGCCGCCTTCGTGACCGCTCAATTCCGAAAGTGCTCAGCCGTGTCTATCTCTACTTCGAACTCAGAGGACGAATCTTCATTTATTTCAGGCTCAAACCCACCCAGGTCGCCGAGGGCTCGTTCCAGCGTCATCTCGGTGGCGACAATCGTCCGCGTTTTCTGAGGTCCCTGTGCTTTTAAGCAACGTGCCGCCACGACAGTAATGTTGTCATGTCCACCGCGAAAGTTCGCCAGCTCGATTAACGAGCGGCACGCTTCGGCCAGTTCGAGCTCACGCAATAAAATGTCGGACATCTCATCTACTTTGACATGTCGATACAGGCCATCGGTGCACAGCACGACGATGTCATCGATTTCCAACTGCTCTTTATGAACTTCGACCGTCACCTCGATGCCGCCGGCGCCCAGCGCGTTGACAAGCACATGACTCCATCGCGACCGTTCGGCCTCCTCCACGCTCATGCCACCTTTCTCCGCCAGATGCGAGGACAAGGTATGATCTCGCGTCAACTGCTTGACGGTCTCCTGGCGAATCAAGTAACAACGGCTGTCGCCGACATGCACGACGTACATCTGGGGCCAGATGATGTAACACATGGTCAACGTGGTACCCATCCCGCGCAAGTCCGCATGCGCATCGGATTCGCGTACAATCAAACGGTGAGCCGTTTCAAATAGCTGCTTCAGATCAGCCACAAAGCGCATTTCTTCGTCGGCGGAAACTTGCGTGGGCCAGCGCATGCCGCCAACTAGTTGATTGATCAACAAATCGATGGCCAACAAACTGGCACGACTACCAGCCTGATGCCCTCCCATCCCATCGGCGACCATCAGCAGTCGACCGAAGGATTTGCCATACAATCGCGCCTGGCAATCTAGTTTAAGGCTACTCTCTTCCACCAGCATTGATTTGTGCAGGTCAGCAATGAGGAACTGATCTTGATTGGACGCACGCTGCTTGCCAACATCCGTACGTCCTGCGCTCAAGATTCGTGCCGACATTCCTTGCCCCCTCTCGTTTTGCAATTGCTGGAAAAATTTACTATCGCTCGGAAAAATGAGGAGCCTGTTGGTGAGCCTAGCTTGTAGCGGCCAACCAAAATTCTCGCGCCCCTTGGTGCAAGCGTGCGCCCACTTGCGTGATGACCTTCATGCACAAGTAATTGGCGCCCTTAGCGGCCACTGCCGGCGCAAATCCATGAGTGATTCCATACAAAAAGGCCCCAGCAAACATGTCGCCGGCGCCGGTGAGATCCCTGGGGTCACAGCCATAGGCCGGCACATGGGTTTCGCAGTCTCCATAGCGCACATGGGCGCCATGCGGACCATCGGTGACAACCGCGTTGGGCACCATTTCTTTCAACTTGGCAAAAGCCGAAGGCACGTCACTTTGACCGGTAACGGCTTGCGCTTCCACCGCATTGCAAAATAGCAAATCACTTTGGGCCAGCGCCGCCTGGAAGGATTCGCCAAAAACTTGAGGTATAAAGGCATCAGAACAGGTTAGAGCCACTTTCGTGCCATTCGCTTTCGCAATCTCCATGGCTTGCCGAATTGCATGCTGCCCCGTCTCCGGATTGGCGAAGACATACCCCTCGATAAACAACCATTCCGAGTGCGCCACCGTGTCGGCATGGACGTGCCGAGCCGCTAGTTGGCTGGAAACCGCCAAACAGGTCCGCATCGTCCGTTCAGCATCAGGCGTGATGATCGCCAAGCAGGTACCTGTCGTTTCACCGACCAATATGTTGGTACCGAAGTCGATGTTCAACTGCTGAAACTCTTCTGCGTAATGCAAACCATAACGGTCATCGCCCACGCAGCCAATGAAAGCCGAGCGCCCACCTAACTGCGTCAGGCCTATCACGGAGTTAGCCACGGAACCTCCACTAACCAGTCGCAGGTCATGCTGCCGATCGTGAAAACGCGTTAGCAGTAACTGCTGTTCCTGGTTTTCCACCAACCGCATGGTGCCGCGTTCAAAGCCCAAGCTGGCGAACTCCTGATCGTTCATCTCCAAGAAGATATCGACCATCGCATTGCCTAAACCACATACATGAAATCGACGCATCAGTCACTTTCTTATCGTTATTGGCCAATCGGTAACTGCCACAGAATTTAAGGCACCG
>JADLDX010000025.1 GCA_020846515.1 Pirellulaceae bacterium | reverse complement strand
GTCACGGCCACTCCGAACATGATGTTCTTCCGCTCTGGGTTCATCGGCTACTACGATCTGTATAAAGATAGTGGTACACAGCATTTTGCTGGACAACGTCTGGGGTGCTGGGTCAATGCCATTCCCGGCAATGGCCTGGTGATGATTCCAGAAGCCAGCGCTGGTTGTGTGTGCCAGTTCTCGATTGCCTCGACGGTCGTGCTCGAACCTAAATCGGAAAGCAAGGCTTGGGGCATCTTTAGTGCCGTTGGTGAAACCACTCCGGTCAAACGGATTGGCATTAACCTGGGAGCACCCGGTGACCGTCGGGATGATGGCCGCCAGGATTGGTTTGGCTTCCCACGTCCTATGACGGTCGAACGCTTGGAGTTCGTGTTCGATATCCAACCTCGCTTCGCCGAAGGTGGCGGCTGGTATAGCCAAAATGCTGACAACTTGAATATGCCTGGCCACGCAAATCCTTGGCTGTTTGCCTCGGGAGCGCGCGGTCTGGAGCATTTTCAAATTCCGTTGTTGGGCGCCAAGGATGCACCTGCAGCCTATAGCGTCAAACTGTTCTTTGCTGATATGACCAAGGAACAAGTAGCGGCGTTGGATATCAAGTTTCAAGGTCGCGACGCAGTTGGCACTGATCAGCAAATTAGTTCGACGGCCACTTCGGCTACGGGAACCCAGACCCAGTCAGGCCCTATCGAGCGTAAGCCCGTATCAGTCATCGTGAAAGAGTTCAATAACGTATTGGTCGAGAGCAATTTGGTGGTAGATCTTAAGTCGCCCACAGGTGCGCCACTGAGCAACTTGACCGCCGTCGAGGTCATCCGCAACGACTCGGCAAAAACAGCTGCGGGTAAGTGAGACCGAGGACGGCTAAGTCATGCGACTGGGCTGCCCGGTCGCATACTTGAGCAGCTTTCGCTGAACTGAAACTGAGATCTTTTCGAGCCGGTCCGCTGCACCAAGCGAGCCGGCTTTTGGGCTAAAATGAACGATGAGATTGTCACCTAATGGCACTTGCTTTGTAGCGTAACGGCGCGAGCCGTACGGTAATGAACAAGAGATTCCGTTGAAGAACCGGACGGCTTGCGCCGTACCGCTAAAAACCGTTGAAGAACCGGACGGCTTGCGCCGTACCGCTAAAAACAGTCGTAAAGTAAGCGGCAAGGTGGCGATCAGAGTGAACAATCTAGGGTTGAGCTGGGTGGTGGTTGATATTGAGGCATTCCCACGCGAGAAGCGAATAACAATATGAACAGACGATCTTGGATAGACGGTGGATATATCAAGCTGGCCATCGTGCTGGCTTTGGTGCTGACAAGCTCGGCGATTGCTTGTCAGGTGCCGGTATTTCGTTATGCGTTGGAGCGATGGTCTCCGGATCAATACAAGTTAATGATCTTGAGTGACAAAGCGTTACCGGATTCGATGCTGGATACGATTCAACAGAGCATACGAGCCAAGTATACCGCTGATTCTTCGGAGCAGCATAAGTCGAAAGTGAACTTGGAAGTCATCAATGTGGAACGAACCACCAATGCGCAAGCCAAGCAGTTATGGCGGGCTTACGGTGGCAGCAGTCCCATTGCCGTCGCCATGTACCCTGACAAGTCCAGTTTGCGTGGCGAGGTAGCTCATGCTAGCCCTGTTACGGAAGCCGGTATCAAAGCCATCGTGGCGTCGCCAGCACGTGAGGAGATCGCGCGGCGATTAGCCCTTGGTCACTCAGCAGTCTGGGTCCTGTTGGAATGTGGTGATAAAGTTAAGGACGAGATCGCGAGGAATACTCTTGAAAAGCAACTCGTGCTGGACAAAGAATGGTTGAAACTTCCAACGGCCGAGGAGATGGAAGTAAAGCCCGAAGTACTTGACAAATTAAAGGTCAAACTGAGGATGGAGTTCTCGGTTATGTCGCTTTCGCGGCTCGACGAACGCGAGCAGTTTTTGGTGGACTGCTTGCTCAACAGCGAACCTGATTTACGTGAACAGACCGAACCGCTGGCCTTCCCAGTATTCGGACGGGGAATTGTGCTTTACGCTTTGGTGGGCAAAGGCATTGCTCCGACGACCATCCGCACGGCTTCCTCGTTTCTCTGTGGACCCTGTTCATGTCAGGTTAAAGAGCAGAACCCTGGTTTCGATTTATTATTGGATCATGATTGGGAGTCAGCTTTAGGGGACACGTTGGTCAGTCAAGCGATTCCGGGAACCGGCGCTGCACCCCAGCTAGTTCCCATTCCACCAGGCAAGAAAAAACAATAGTCGACGGTTCAGCGCGAATCGCCAGTCGAAGATAACCTCCTCAAGATTGAAATCCCACCCATGATGCTACCTTACTTTGCCGGTCTGCGACTGGCCGGTGTTGCGTGTACGTTTGTCTGTCTATGCCTGAGCGTGACTGCAAATGCTCAGGAGTCGGAGCGACCGCTGCGCTGGTGGAAGGGTAACTTGCACACGCATTCGTTATGGAGCGACGGCGATGACTTCCCAGAGATGATCGCGTCGTGGTATGCGGAACGCGACTATAACTTTCTGGCCCTGTCGGACCATAACGTGCTCAGCCGCGGTCAACGGTGGATGTCATTCGAAAAGATAGTGGCTCGCTCCGACGAGGGCATATTGCCACGTTATCAAGCTAAGTTTGGTAAGGCGTGGGTGGAAACGCGTGGTACCCCTGGTCAGGCCAACTATGAAGTGCGTTTGAAGCCGCTTGACGAGTTTCGCTGCCTGGTCGAGCAGGCGGGTAAGTTCATCATGATTGAGGGCGAGGAGGTTAGCGACAAGGCACAGGGGAAACCGGTGCACATGAACGTGTCGAACCTGTCCCAGTTGATCGAGCCGGTTGGCGGTGCGACAGTACAAGAAGTCATGCAGAACAATCTGCGGCTGATGTTGGAGCACGAGAAGGCCAGTGGCCGTCAGGTATTGCCGCATTTGAATCATCCGAATTTCGGTTACGCAGTTGTGGCTGCGGATATTGCCAAGACGATCGAGGAACGCTTCTTCGAAGTTTACAATGGTCATCCGGGCGTTAATCAACTGGGTGACAAAGATCATCAGTCAATCGAAAGCATGTGGGATGTGGTCAATGCCATGCGCATCGCCTGGCTGGATGCCCAGCCAATCATGGGTATTGCGACCGACGATAGTCACGAATACCACGGCAAGCCCGGATCGCGACCTGGTCGCGGCTGGGTGATGGTCCGCGCGCGGTATCTGACACCCGAACATCTGATTCTGGCTATGAAAGCTGGCGACTTTTACGCGTCCAGCGGCGTAGAGCTGGATGATGTGCAGTTTGATGCTCGCAGTCGCAAACTGTCGCTGAAGATTGCAGCTGAAGGTTCGGCCACATACGAGACGAAGTTTATTGTCGTTTCTAAAGTTGCTGGTACTGATAGTGGCAGCCAGCAGGCAACAGGCAGCGACAAGAAATCTCAGGCTGAGCAGCCACCATTGCCTGTCGCCAAAGTCGCCATGACGGTGGCGGGATTGACTCCCGAGTACACCATGAAAGCTGACGACCTCTATGTCCGAGCTATCGTTACTAGCAGTTTGCCGCACGTCGATCCATCTTTGGATGATCAAAAGCAACAGGCTTGGACTCAACCCGTCGGCTATAGTCAGCCATAAGTCGTAGACGAATCGCGAATAGTAGACGAATCGCTCCGCGACAGAGTAGACGAACCGCTCCGCGACTCGTCAAAGCATTTGTTCAGTCCCCGTCACGGAGAGTGCCGGGTTTACAGTTTGTGGTGGAAACCTTAGGAGCTAGTCCCATGAGCCTATCTTGCTCGAGAGCGATGCTGACGTTGTGTTTGCTTTGGTGGCCAGTGCAAGCCAATGCACAATCCAGTTCCGCGAACTGGCCGAACTTTCGAGGACCAACCAACGAT
Organism: Pirellulaceae bacterium; assembly: GCA_020846515.1. Lineage (GTDB taxonomy): Bacteria > Planctomycetota > Planctomycetia > Pirellulales > Pirellulaceae > Aureliella. The sequence goes on along the minus strand of JADLDX010000025.1, from coordinate 7,017 downwards.
GGCATTTGCCTGGCGAAAGGCTTGCCGACGGAATGGGATTCGTCGCAGCATATCGTTTGGAAAACGGCATTACCTGGCCCAGGCGCATCCAGTCCGGTGGTGTGGGGTGATCACATTTATATCACCTGCTACTCCGGTTACTTTGTGCCGGGACAAGAGGGCGGTAGCCAGTCAGACCTCAAGCGACACTTGTTGTGTGTTGACAAAAAGTCTGGAAAACCAGCTTGGGAACGCACGCTGGCGGCAAAATTGCCAGAAGAGGAGCGCATTCGTGATCACGGCTTCGCAGCCAATTCACCCACGGTGGACGCTGATGGAGTGATTTGCTTCTTCGGCAAGAGCGGAGTGGTTGCGTATGACCACGCTGGCAAAGAGTTATGGCAAGCCGACGTCGGTTCACAAACAAATGGCTGGGGTACCTCGGCATGCCCCGTGCTCTTTGAAGATCTGGTGTTCATTAACGCGAGTGTTGAAAGCGAATCGCTGGTAGCACTCGATCGCCGTACGGGCAAAACGCGTTGGAAAGCCGAAGGAATTCGCGAGGCTTGGAACACACCAGTCTTGGTCAAGAATCCACGCGGTCAAACCGAATTGGTTATGGCCATTCATGGCAAAGTCATGGCCTTTGAACCGAAGACAGGCCAGCCGCTCTGGAACTGTAATACCGACATTAGTTGGTACATGGTTCCAAGCCTGGTGGCTCATGACGGCGTTGTCTACTGTTTAGGTGGTCGATCCGGTATTAGTGCCTTGGCAGTGCGCACCGGTGGTACGGGCGATGTAACCAAGACACACCGTCTGTGGACCAGTCTGAAAGGTTCCAATGTGTCTTCACCCGTTGTCCACGAAGGTCATCTCTATTGGATGAACGATAATTCCGGCATAGCTTATTGCGCACGCGCGGACACGGGTGAAGTTGTGTACGAAGAACGCCTGAATCGTGCCGGGCAGGTCTATGCATCCGCCCTGTTGGCCGATGGCAAAGTCTATTATCTGACCCGAGATGGACGTACGTATGTGTTGTCCGCCAAGCCCCAGTTCGAACAGGTGGCCATGAACGATCTACGTGACGGTGGAGTTTTTAACGGTAGTTTCGCTGTGGATGGTCAGCGTTTACTCGTTCGTTCCGATAAGTTCCTTTACGCCATCGGCAATTAGTTGACGTATCAACTATTCATGCATGATCCGAGTTTGAGTCAGTAGTTCTTGAAGAGGCCAGGGATATATATGTCTAGGATGCCCTTATCGATCGTCAGCTTGTGTGCCCACGTATGCTGCCTGGCCGTTGTTGCTCGGTGTGAAGATTGGCGACAGTGGCGTGGACCGCGGGGCGATGGCACAAGTGTTGAGAAGAATCTACCGATTACTTGGAGCCCGAGCGCAAACGTTGCCTGGAAAGTGGCTCTGCCGGAGCCCGGTAATTCCACACCCATCGTGTGGGGCGACCGGATATTCCTTACCCAGCCAGTGAGCAAAGAAAACAAACGGTTGCTCATGTGCTTTGATCGAATTAGCGGCAAACTGTTATGGCAGTCAGGGACGCAGTGGACCGAAGCCGATGTGACGCATGCCACCAATCCACTCTGCTCCGCTTCGCCAGTGACGGATGGCCAGCGTGTGATTGCCTGGTTCGGCTCCGCAGGGTTGTTTTGTTATGATCTTGACGGTCGCGAAATATGGCGACGTGATTTGGGTATTCAAAAGCACATTTGGGGTTACGGAGCTTCGCCCGTGATCCACGGTAACCTGTGTTATTTGAACTTTGGCCCAGGCGAACGCTCCTTCTTGGTGGCGGTCGATTGCCAAACGGGACAGACGGTCTGGCAACATGATGAACCGATAAACCGCAATGGTACGGCGGAAGCCAAATTTACGAATGCTGATTTCTACGGTTCGTGGAGCACACCCGTGCTTCGCAAAGTCGGAGACCGCGAAGAGTTACTGATCAGCTTCCCGTTTCGCTTGTGCGCGCTGGATCCGCGCAGCGGTGCCGAGCTCTGGTCCAGTCCAGGCATCAATGCCTTAGTTTATACGTCACCTTTGGTCAAAGATGAAATGATTGTCACCATGGGTGGATACAGTGGTATGGCCATGGCATTAAAAGTCGGCAGTACGATAACCGGTCAGGTCGATCCAGCCCTGCGCATGTGGCGACATCCCAAGACCAAGCAACGCATCGGTTCAGGCGCCATTCATGATGGACACATCTTCATCCATAATGACCCCGGCATTGCCGAATGTTTTGAATTGACAACAGGCAAGCTTATTTGGGAGCAACGCTTATCAGGCGCGGGCACGAAGTCGACCAACTGGTCCTCGATGTTTATCGCTGATGGCAATTGCTACTCACTTACCCAAGGTGGTGACTGCTTCGTATTTCGGGCTAGTCCGAAGTACGAATTGCTGGCCACGAATGCCTTGGGCGAGGTTTCGAATTCATCAGTGATTGCATCCGAGGGGCAGTTACTCTTGCGCACCCACAAGCATTTGTGGTGCATCGGAAAATAGCTTGGATCTAAACGGGTAAGCGATTGAGAGTGTATTCAGTCGGGGACAGCGGACAGTTGGTCGCAGAGTTTCTCAAGTTCATCGGCGGCCGACTTGTAGAATTCCGCATTCTGCTGGTAGCTGCATCGAGCCATATGTCCCATGACGTCGCTGATGACGCGTTTGCGTCGAGCATCTTTTTCGCGGTTGAACCACTGTACCAGTGGGCTACCTTTGCCGGGTACGCTTTGCAGCAATTTGAACGCTTGACTTTGGTCAAGCGTGCCAGGCACAAGGCTTCGTAGGTCGAATGCCAGTCGACGAACGGCCAGGACAATATCTGCTTCGTCCATTGAACTTTACATGTAATGAGACGTTTCCAGCCGCGCGTCCACGTAAGACGCGTTCTAAGAGGCCCAAATCAGTGTTTGAGCGGCATGGACTGTCGTCGCATTATACCGAGCCGAAAATCCCGGCGTAAGGGCGCTTTCACTGTTCGCCCACTACGCCGTATATATCTAGGATCTGGCTAGAAGTTTAAGGCTTTACGCTTTTCTGGGGTGCGGCAGGCGCAGGTGGGACGGGCCAACTGCGCAGCTTTTGACATAGTTTCATAAACGCTACAGTGTCCTCTGGTTGATTGACGGAAACTAATTGCTCTTTGTGCTCATCGCCAGCGCCGGCTTTGGTCAGCAGCGGTCGAGCGGCTGGGTTGAAGGCGATGAACTTATGGTGTGCCAGTGCGTCAGCAATAAAGTCGCGTGCGGCTGGGTCGCTCATCAGCGCTGCGGCTCCAGCTTGACTGGGCAGAATCGCCACGGCGTCGAATAACACCGAAGGTCCGCCGTCAATCTTTTCATTGGCCGTGATCATGGATTCGTCACTTGCTTTCACGCCTCCAATATTAGGTGCGATGAGTTTCAAGGAGCCCTCGGCTTGCCCGATCGCGACCGACAGGCTATTCAACATATCGACATCGACGCCGTCAGTAACCAGCACACCCACTACGCGACCGGCGAACGACTTGGGGCCGTTCTTCAGGATGCTCAGAGCATCCGACGGCTTTAGGTCTTGACGAGTTGGGCGGGCGGCAACGGCCGGTTCAGGCATCTCGGTCAGCCTCAGACCGGACGACACTTGCTCGGCCAATGTCTGATCGATATTCAGCAAGTGGGCCACCATGCGCGATCGAATATCCAATCGCTCGACCTTGCTTAACTCAAATACTAGAGCATCGACGATATGCTTTTGTTCCACGGGTGTCTGGCTGATATAGAATTGTCGCGCTTGACTATAGTGGTCGGCAAACGTTTCGGATCGGCTGCGCTGTTTGGTGCCTTCTTGAACCTCGGGTACAGATTCAAAGCCTTTCTCTTTTGACTCGCGTGGTCCAACGCCCCACGAATTAGGCTCGTAGTTTACGCGGCCCTTGGGATTGGTCACTGCCATGTGGCCATCTTGAAAAAAGTTGTGAAACGGGCATTTGGGGGCATTGATGGGCAGGTTGGCAAAATTGGGGCTGCCCAGACGTTTTAGCTGTGTATCGAGATAAGAAAAATTGCGTCCTTGCAGCAGCGGATCGTTGCTGAAATCGATCCCAGGCACGATGTTCTGCGTACAAAATGCGACTTGCTCGGTTTCTGCAAAGAAGTTCTCCACCGTACGATCTAGAACCAATCGTCCCACGATCTTGATTGGCACTTGTTCTTCGGGAATAAGCTTAGTAGCGTCGAGAATGTCGAATTCAAATTTCTTAGCGAACTCTTCATCGAACCGTTGCAGACCTAATTCCCACTCTGGTGGATTACCGGCCTGGATGGAGTTCCATAGATCGCGCCGATGATAATCTGGATCAGCCCCGTTGATCTTTACAGCTTCATTCCACGTTACGGACTGAAGTCCTTGTTTCGGTTTCCAATGGAACTTGACGAAGGTAGATTTACCCTCAGCATTCACCAGTCGGAAGGTGTGTACACCAAAGCCTTCCATGAAGCGAAAGGATCGCGGTATTGTTCGATCAGACATGATCCACATGACCATGTGCATGCTCTCAGGCGTCAGGGAGATGAAGTCCCAAAAGTTATCGTGAGCCGTCTGGGCTTGAGGAAAGCCTCGGTCGGGTTCTTGTTTAGCGGCATGAACCATGTCCGGAAACTTCATCGCATCTTGAATGAAGAAGACAGGAATGTTGTTGCCGACCAAGTCCCAGTTACCTTCTTTCGAATAGAGTTTCACCGCGAATCCACGGACATCGCGAGCCAGGTCGGCGGAGCCTTTATTGCCAGCGACTGTAGAAAACCGTACGAAAGCCGGCGTCTTTTCGCCTGCGCGTTGAAAGATGTCCGCTTTGGTCCACTGCGCCAAAGATTCATAGGTTTCAAAGTAGCCGTGCGCGCCAAAGCCGCGAGCGTGCACGACCCGCTCTGGGATTCGCTCGTGATCGAAGTGAAAGATCTTCTCACGCAATTGAAAATCTTCCAGTAATGTGGGACCTCTGGGGCCAGCTTTTAACGAGTTCTGGTTGTCGGCGACGGGCACGCCTTGATCAGTGGTCAAAACCGGTTGATCACCGGTGGCGCGTTGATGGGCTTCACCACCTGTACCAGGCTTGGATAACATGTTGGCTCGCGTTTCTTGAGAAGTTGGTGCGGGGTTGGAGCTGGAGGTCTGGCCGGATGAAGTCTGGTTGGCCGTTTGGCGGATCTGCTGCGCCTTGACTTCCACGATGCACAGGCCGCATATCAAGCCGATAGCGATCGTTAGACGCTGCGCGATGAACATGACTCGTTCCTCCAGAGTTGCCAAAGAATTGCGACGATGTGTCGTCGCTGGCTAGATGCCAATGGCGTGCCAAACGAAATCTCCGCTGCGCAGCAGCACTAACCCTCCCAAAGCGCAGCTCAGGGAGGGTCGAAAATCACGCCTTCAGCGTAGATTTTCGTGGAGGGTGCGTGCGCCGCACAGACGAGTTCGCAGCGAAGTTCTTCATGCTTGGGTTAGTCGAGGCGGGCCCCCTCCCCGCCTGAGCTGACGCCAGGCGACCCTCCCGCTGCTACGCAGCGGGAGTGTTAGTTTGCTGCTGCGACCAATCTCGCAGCGAGTACTGTAGAATCTGGGTTGGGCATAATCTAAGTGTGTGGGCCAAAATTATTCGGATCAAAGGGGCATTACATGTCGCAAGCAGATCGCAGGTCGTTTTTGAAGCAGTCGGCTGCCGCGGGTTTGATTCTCGGCATGTCTGCCAGGAGTTACAGTGCTACCTTTGGTGCAGATCCTCCGAGTGAGCGCGTGCGTGTTGGTATGATCGGCGTGGGCAACCAAGGTGGCCCGAAGAACAACATGCGGTACTTTCTCAAGAACATCGTGGCGATGTGCGACTTGGATCAGAACTACCTGGCCGAAGCCAGCGCCTTTCTGAAGAAGGAAGCCAATCTTTCGGCGAGGTTGACCGACGACTATCGTCGCTTGTTGGATGCCAAGGATATCGACGCGGTCGTGGTGACCGTACCAGACCAGTGGCATGCCACAATGACGATTGATGCGTGCCGCGCTGGTAAAGATGTGTTTTGCGAAAAGCCGTTGACTTTGGTGATCGGTGAAGGCAAGCCAATGATCAAAGCCGCTCGCGACCATGGTCGCGTGGTGCAAACCGGAACGCTCCAGCGCAGTGGCGAAGAATTTAAATTAGCCGTCGATCTCTTGCGCCAAGGGATACTTGGCAAGGTCACAGCGGTGAACGTCACGCTGCCCAGTCCCAATTGGATTGCACGCGCTGGGAAACCGGTACCTGATAGCAAGCCACCAGCCGGCTTTGATTTCAATCGCTGGTTGGGACCAGCACCTGAACGAGCCTATAACCAGAACCGAGTCCACTATCTGTTCCGTTTTTATTGGGACTACAGTGGCGGCCAACAGACGAACTTCGGAGCTCATCATCTCGACATAGCCCAATGGGGCTTGGGGATGGATGATAGTGGGCCGGTTAGTATCGAAGGGTCAGCGGTCTACAATCCTGATGGTTGGTACGAGACGCCTGATACAACCGAGATCAAATACACCTATGCCAATGGTGTCGTCATGACCTGCCGTCAAAAGCTGGACACCAAGAGTCCTCCGCCAGGCACTGAGTTCATTGGCGAAAAAGGGAGTCTGTTTGTCTATCGCGGTGGCATCACCGCTACTCCGCATGAATTGCTCAAAGGCGTGACCATTCCCAAGATTGTTAATGCGCAGGCCAACTTCGCTCACGTGAATAACTTCTTTGACTGTATCAAGTCGCGGCAGAAACCGATTGCCGACGTGAGCATAGGACATCGATCAGCCACGGTGTGTCATTTGGGGAACATCGCCATTCGCACCAAGAAGAAGATCACTTGGGACCCGATCAGCGAGACGATCGTCGGCGACAGTGAAGCCGCTAAGTGGCTGACCAAAGAGTACCGTCATCCCTGGACCATGCCGAGCTAACTAACCCTCCCGCTGCGTAGCAGTGGGAGGGTCGACTGGCGTCAGCTCAGTCGGGGAGGGGGC
>JADLDX010000024.1 GCA_020846515.1 Pirellulaceae bacterium | reverse complement strand
GCGGCGTCGATCATAACATGGGCCGAAAACCGTGGGCTAACGCGTTAGCGGCAGTCACTTTTCTTTGATTTGTAGCGTAACGGCGCAAGCCGTACGGTGAGTTTCCTAGCAAATCAACGTCGGTACCGGACGGCTTGCGCCGTTCCGATTCTAATCAGGTACCGGACGGCTTGCGCCGTTCCGCTTTTAATCAGCCGCTAGCGCTAGCGTACGGACCATCGTGGAATACGGCTAAACTAAGTTGCACAAGGGGCATCATCCGGCCATCGGTCATGCGGTTGGGCATGCGTTACTCGGGTAAGGTTTGAGCGAGCTCTCTGTCCGTGGACAGCTGGTTTAGCTAGAATTTAATGATCTGCCTTGCCACCTCCCACCCCCTCTAGCGACCTCCCATGCACCATCCCACGATTTGCCACAGGCTGAATCGCCCAAGTCGTCCTTGGCTGTGCTTTTACCGTTGGCGCAGTGGTGTTTTCGTATTGCGTCTGTGCCTGGGGCTGAGCCAGGCTCTCGCCATGGCTGGCACTTGTGGCACGATCGTGGCCGACGACAAGGCAGACAAAGCAGACAAATCAGACAAGGACGCCAAGAACGCCGAGCAAGTGGCTGAGTGGAAGAAGACATTCGAAGAGAAAATCATTCCGATCATGGAAGCCCGCTGTGTTGAGTGCCATCGGGGTGAGAAGAGCGAGGGAGAATTCGACTTGGCCCGCTTTGCCACGGGCGACTCGGCCTACGAAGCCGCCGATCAATGGGAGCGCGTAGCGCGACGCATTCGTTTGAACGAAATGCCGCCCAAGGGCAGTAAGGGACTCAACGATACTCAGAAACGCGAGTTCCATCGTTGGGTCGACTCGCGTCCCAATCGAGACCTTTGTAAACAGCTGGCCTCCGACGAAACCCAGAGTTGGTACAAAGGGCACGTCATGAGTCGGCGGCTGACTCAAACGGAATATCAAAATGCAATCCGCGATTTGGTTGGTGTGCCACTGACCGCAGAAGAAACCCCACCCTCCGACGGCGCCGGTGGAGAAGGGTTTGATACGGTCGGCGATGCATTGTTTACTTCCACGATACATCTGGAAGCCTATCTGGGCATCGCCGATCGCGTGATCGATACTGCCTTGCATAACAGTGGCGCAACGGTCGATTCGCCATCAGCGAAAGCAACTCGCCAGCGGCTATTGATCGCTCTTCCCAAGTCGATCGACGCTAGCGCAACGCTGACGGATGATCAAGCTGCGTCGGCAGTCATCGGCGATTTTGCGCGGCGCGCTTGGCGACGCCCGATCGACAAGGTAGAGACCGATCGATTGATCGAATTGTATGCTCATGCTCGTTCGCAAGGCATGGACTTCATCGCTGCCGTTGGCCAGCCGCTCAAGGCGATCCTGGTATCGCCGCACTTTTTATTTGTGGTCGAACCGGAGCCAGAGGAGTCTGGTGTTCAGCGATTATCTCCTTATCAAGTGGCCACGCGGTTGGCTCTGTTCATCTGGTCCTCTATCCCCGACGACGAGTTGATGAAGTGCGCCGATAGTGCGGAGATTTACGACGAGTCGATGTTGCGCAGTCAAGTTCGTCGCATGCTCGCCGATCCGCGTAGCCGCGCTCTGGGAGAGAATTTTGGATTGCAGTGGCTGGGTCTGCGTGGTTTTACCGAGTCGAAGCCCGATCAAGAAGTCTTTCCGAAGTACTCGAGCGATCTGGCTCGCGATATGCGCGAAGAGGCCATCATGTTTGTGGCCAACGTTTTCCGCGACAATCGTCCATTAACCGACTTGATCGCTGCGGATTATGTTTATGTGAATGGAAATTTAGCGCAGCATTATGGTTTGCCACTACCGGCTGATGCGAATTGGCAAAACGTGGCCATCACCGATGGTCGTCGCGGCGGAGTCGTCACGCTTGGCAGTGTGCTCACTTCGTCCTCGTACCCTCGTCGCACCAGTCCTGTGCTTCGCGGTCGCTGGGTACTCGAGGAGTTGCTTGGTTCTCCGGTTCCTGCCCCACCGCCCAACGTACCCGCGCTTGAGGAACCGGGCACAGAGCTCACCAGCTTGACGCTTCGTCAACGCCTTGAAAAACATCGCGAAAAGGCCGAATGCGCATCCTGCCATGATCGCATGGATCCGCTGGGCTTCGGACTCGAGAACTTTGATGGCATTGGTCGCTGGCGTGATACCGACAACGGGGCGGCCATCGATGCTGCCGGCAAATTACCTTCGGGCGATTCATTCTCGGGACCACAAGAACTCAAGTCGGTCTTGATGAAGCGCAATGACGAATTTCAACAGCACTTTGTTCGTAAGCTGCTGGGCTTCGCGCTCGGACGCGAGCTGAACAAATTTGATGCCTGCATCGTTGACACATGTTTGGCTGAGCTGCAGAAGCACGAACTGAAGAGCCAGGTCGTGGTGGAAGAGATCGCGCTCAGCTACCCGTTTCAATATCGATACTATAAACCATCCAAGTAACACCAGTCCTTAACGCAATACAGGATGTAGTCACATGAACCAGCGGACCATCGATTCACTATTGCCTTCGCGACGACGGATCCTGAAAGGTTGCGGCGCGATGCTGGCGTTGCCTTGGCTGGAGTCAGCCGTTCCTAGTGCGGTGCGCGCTGCGGACCAAGCGGCCGCCGCTGTGACCGGCAAAGCCATGGGCCGGCCACCGGTTCGGGCGGCTTTCATTTATTTCCCCAATGGCGTTTGGGAAAAAGCTTGGACACCCAATGAAACTGGCAGCGATTATCAGTTAACGCCATCGCTGGAGCCAATCGCGGAAGTCCAAAACGATGTCTTGGTTCTGACTGGGTTGGACAAAAAGAATAGCCACGGCGGTGATGGCCACTACGCCAAAACAGCCAACTTTCTGACAGGTATGCCAGTTGCCAAAACCACCGGTAAGAACATTAGTAGTGGCGGTATCTCGATCGACCAACTGATGGCCCAGCATGCTGGCCAGTTTACGCCGCTGCCCTCGCTGGAATTGGGCACCGAACCGGTGATCAGTGGCATCGATAGCAATGTCGGTTATACCCGCCTGTATGGCTCGCACATATCTTGGCAATCGCCCACGCGTCCCGTTGCCAAGGAGATCAATCCGCAATTGGTTTACCAGCGATTGTTCGGTCAGCGCAACACGGGCGATCCAGTTAAATCAGATCGCTATCGACACCTGTTGGACTTCGTTCTGGAAGATGCTCATCGATTGCGAACGAAGTTGGGACGCGATGATCAGTTTAAAATGGACGAGTATTTGGATTCCGTGCGCGCGGTTGAGAAACGCATCGAGTTTGCGATGCAGCCTAAGCCTCAAGACTGGCAACCATCGATCAAGGCGGCTGAAGTGCAGCCCGCACGTCCCGGTATTCCGGCCGACTTCCGCGAACACATTGCCATCATGATGGACCTGATGGTCCTGGCCTTTCAGACCGATTCGACACGCGTGGCGTCCATGATGTTCGCCAACGATGTATCAGGTCGAAACTTCTCGTTCTTGGAAGGCGTAAGCGGTGGACACCACGAACTGTCTCACCACGAGAACAAGGAAGCCAAGATCGAACAATACCAACTGATCAATCGTTGGCATGTCGAGCAATTTGCGGGCATGCTCAAGAAACTCAAATCGATCCGCGAAGGCGACGGCACGCTGCTGGACAATTGCATGATCCTCTTTGGCAGCAGTTTTTCTGACGGCAACCGTCACGATCCAGATAACTTGCCGATCCTGTTGGGTGGCAGAGCAGGCGGGACATTGCCTACTGGCCAGCATATTGCGTCCGAAGGCAGCGTACCCCTGTGCAACCTGTACGTATCGATGCTCGATCGTATGGGTGTCGAGGTGGAACAATTCGGCGATAGCGAAAAGCCTCTGCTGAGCATGTGATGTTGCGTTAATCATAATGTGAAGCGTCAACCGTGGGCTAGCGCCCAGCGGCTGATCAGCCGGTACGCGCTAGCGTCCGGTTTGGAATAGTGTGGACCGAAAACCGTGGGCTAGCGCCCTGCGGCTGATCAGCCGCAAGCGCGCTAGCGTCCGGTTTTGCACTCAACGGGTTTGAACAAGAGAATTGACGGTAGGGGGTGACAAACCCATTGATCAAATTGTCAGGAGAACCAACACTCGTGCTTTGTTTATCATCGAGAAACCCCGTGCCCGAGTCGCTCCGCGACTCGGTTCGTTCTTATTCTTGTATCAAGCTGCTCAACAGTTCGCCAACTCGTGCACTTTTGCTGATCTGGTCGCTCATCTCTCTGGTTGCGTTCGAACAAGCCGCTCTAGCTCAAACCCGTGAAACT